>JBEIQF010000079.1:0-11195 GCA_040376635.1 Halobacteriovoraceae bacterium | reverse complement strand
CAGAGTACTCTGAATGATCGTTAGAAAGATCTGGATCCTGACTCTATTTCCGGAATACTTTAAACCGCTTCTTGAGTGTGGCATCTCTGGCTCGGCCTTTCGTGGCGAGAGATCTGAAAATTTAAAATTCGAAGTTGAGTTTGTGAACATTCGCGATTACTCGACAACAAAATACAAATCAGTTGATGATTCACCATTCGGTGGTGGCCCAGGCATGGTTATGCGTGCAGATATTCTTCGTGATGCTCTTGTTAAGGGAGTTGTTGAGAAGGGTGGCTACGCTGATCTCTCACAACTTCATGTGGTTTATACATCTCCTCGCGGGACAGTATGGAATAACAAAGTGGCGCGTGAGTTTGGAACTAAAACCATGACTGAGAAAGATATCGTTTTCATCTGCGGCCGTTATGAAGGCATTGATGAGCGTTTTCTTCAGAAGTATGTGAATGAGTTTTTCTCGCTTGGAGATTTCGTTCTTACGGGTGGAGAGTTAGCAGTCATGACAATGATGGATTCAGCTGTTCGATTTGTTCCTGGGATCCTTGGAAATAAACTTTCGTCTGAATATGATTCATTTGAAGATGGATTGATTGAGTATCCTCAGTACACCAAGCCTCAGGAGTTTGAAGGGATGGGAGTGCCGGAAGTTTTACTCTCAGGACATCACAAGAACATTGAGAAGTGGCAGCTTGAGCAGAAGAAAGAAATGACGAAAAAACTCAGACCTGATCTTTTAAAATCGTAACGCAAATCTACATCTACCGGTAGATGTAGATTTGCGTTAATCTTGTTTCACTTTTTCAATCTTACTAATATCAAATTTCTGCTGTTTCAATTTATTCACAATCTCAGAGTATAAATTTGCATCCATTGTCTTCTCTCGGGCCATGATCCAAACATTATCACGATCCGGAACACCAATCACAGTCCATGAATAGTCTTTTGCGAGATCAACGACGAGATAATCAAACTTGAGGGGCCAGAAGAATTGAATCTTCCATTTGTTGCCGGCCTTGTTATCGACGAAGGCCTTCTGTGGGTATTCTTTTTTCTCGCCGTCTTTCATTTGGGTGAACATGACGTCGATTCGGTTTTCTTTCTCGTTCCAGGTGTATTCTTCAACTCCGTGAGTGGCACCTTTCTCGATGAAAGTAGGGATGTTGGCGATCACATACCATTTACCCATGAACTTCGGAATATCGACAGAATCGACAAGTTTTAAGGGTTCTTTTTTTGAGGCACAGGCCGAAATGAAAAGAAACAGACTGATGATAGATAGTGTTTTCATGTTACCAGTATAACATTAAACCTTTTTCAATTTCCCTAATGCAGTCCTCTCAAAGCTCGACACTTCTTGGACTTCATCAATTTTCACGGGTGCAATAAGTTTTGAAATCGCATCTAATGCGTTTGGTGAAAGTTTTTGCAAAGTTAAAAGGACAAGTTTTTTACCTTTGCGGGCATCCTCCTGAATGGAGAATTCCATCTGGTTAAACTGCTTATGTTTCACAAGATAAGTGGAGAGTTCATTTCGGAGAGTATTGAAGTTCACGAGATGACCCGCAATTTTAAATTCATCACCCATACGTCCAAGATGGCGAAGAGTGTTCCCATGAATTTCAGCACGGTCAGATGTTTTGTAGAATCCGTCTTTATCACAAAGTTCTTCAGCGAGCTCTACTTCGAATTTTTTTCCAAGTTTAAATTGAAGGGTGAATAACGATTCTGATTTCACGAGAAGTCTCTGGTCTTTATCTGTTTTGACTTCGTGAATGGGAAGAATCTCAAGATCATCCGATTTTGGATTTTTCGCAGACGCAAGTTGAGAGCAGACTTCGCTCATCCCAAACGTGCGGATGACTGGCCAGCCAAGCTTCATGGCCTCATCTTTAAGGCCTGAACTCAAAAGATCTCCACCTACGATGATGTACCGGAGATTTTTTGAAGGTTTCATCTTTCTTTGAACGAGGTCATACATCTGGGTCGGAACAACTGTAGTGATAGAGACTTCACTCATCTTTTCGGACCATTTCTCAGGATCCCATTTTCTGGCATCAATAACTTTGTTCCCCAGAAGATCTGCACGGGCAAGTACTGACAAACCGCCAATGTGATACGTGGGGAGTGAGAGTCCTGATACATCAGCACGAGTGAGCTTAAAATGCTTATTAACGGCATCTGCGTTCGTGAAGAGGGCCTCTTTTGAGATGGCATACCCTTTCAAATCTCCACCCGTGGTGCCTGATGAAAACAGAATGAAGTGATGGCGAAGATCAAACTTCTTGAGACCTTTCAGGATTTCTGGGGCCAGGTGAATCTGGGATTCATGAGCGAGAACTTGTGGTTCAATTTTGTTGAAATCTATATCGAACATAGAGACTTCCAGCTCAAATGACTCATGTCCTGATAAAGCTTTCTGATAACGGCCTGATCCGGATTGAAACCTGTCTTATAGGAACCCGTAAAGATAGGACGTTCTTCTTCGTAAAAGCCGAGTCCGATAATTCCATGAGTGAGGGAAAGGTCCGCACTATTCACCATCTCACAATAGGTGTGCCAGTTACCGAAACTGTGACCGAGATAAGCACTGAAGATGATCTTTGCATCCGTCTCAGGTTTAAACTCACAATTTGGTTTATAGATATAGTAATCAAAAGGTGAGCCATCGATAAAATCCATCGCACTCGGAACTTTCAAATTACTCCAGTCTTTTTCAGATAGCGGATCTTCGATGTAATCAAATTGTTTGAGGTACTTTTCAGGAACTTCCTTGATAAAGGCCTCATAATCTTTTCTTGTGAAAAGAGCGTTGCCATCAAGTCGAAGGCGAAGTCCTTTCTCAAGCGGAATATGATACGATGTATCCTGAGCATGGAGCATTTTGTATTTAATGACTCCGGCCTCAAGCGGTTCTGTGCCTGTCCATAACTGATGATTCATGAACTTTTTTGGTTTCAAATTCTGAAAGCCAGCATCACGAAGGAGAAGATCAAAAACTTTTTTGTCGTATTCAACGTTCTGAAACTTGAATTCATCAAGGAACTGATCACAGCTTCGGTCGCCAAGAGGAAGATGCGGGAAATAATCCGCATACGTCACCTTGTCGCCAAGAACACCTTTAATTAAAACACCATGCTTCTTATCAAGAGAGCTTAAGCGGTTGGCCCGCTTCCTGGGCGTTAATGTGTAGGGACTACAGTAGACTTTCATATATAAAAGTAAAGCTTAAGAGAGCGGAAAACACAACAAGGTGAATCCCGGAGAACTTAAGTCCTTCGTTGAGTTCAGCACCCTTTTTAGTAAGTGCAATTTTTGAAAGCTTAAGAGCAGGTATGAGTGCTAAAAACACCCAGTAGATCATCTTAAAATCTTTAAAGTAGAGGGCCAGAAGATACGGGACAAAGATCGTAGCAAGAATCACAAACTTGTAAGTTTTCACTCCCAGTTTCGTCGCTAGAGTCATCTTACCAACTTCAGTGTCTGTCTCACGATCACGAAGATTATTGATACAGATGAAGGTCGTAGCAAGAAGTCCAAAAATCGAAGCAAGAATGAATGAGCCAGTATTAACCTTCAGAGAGAAAAGGTAATAGGAACCCATCACAGAAAATAATCCAAAAAAGAGAAAAACAAAAAGTTCACCGAGACCACGGTAGGCCAGAGAGACTTTCCCACCAGTGTAACCGTAAGTGAGATAAAGGGAAATCAGACCCAGAACAAGAAAAGGCCACCCACCACGAATAATCAGAGGAATGCCACACAGAGCCCCCAAAACCACACAAGCGATTGCCCATTTCTTCACAGTTTTAATATCAACCAACCCTGAAGCAGAAACCCGAGTCGGTCCGACACGTTTTTTATCTGCACCTTTCTCATGATCGATCACATCGTTGAAGAAGTTTGTCGCTAATTGAATAAAGAGCGCGCCCATGACAGCGAGTACGAGATAAAGTCCTGCACCAGAACCATTTGCCATGAAATAAGCATAGGCAACCATCGGTGGAATAACACCAGCGAGTAATGTTTTAGGACGAGCAGCGAGAATAAAATTTTTCAAATGACACCTTCAGAAATCAATATCTGCTTCAAAGCTTCTCCCTGCTGGAAGAGGCGATGGCCGCCAGGAATGCCCTTTACCGGAACTTCTTCCGGAATCAGGACTTCACTCACGAGATCCATGTATTTTTCATCAAAGAGACCGACGATATAAAGAATCTTATTTTTATGTTCAATAATCTCAGGCAGGAAAAATTTTTGTTTTGAGAGTCTGTAACGATTAAAGAGCTCAGCTGACTTTGCAAATCTCTCTTCAGTGATCTTAATCGGACCATCATGAAAGAAAATGGGAAGTGAGTTCCAATATTCCATGAAATCAGCAGACGATTTTGACTGAAGCTCATTGACTATATTCGTTTCAAACTCCGACCGGTGCAGTTTCTCTTCTTCATCAGAGAGACCCGGGTGAGCATTGATTAGAACAACTTTTTTTAATTGATAATTTTTAGCATGGGCAATCTCAAGAGCAATTCGGCCACCAAGAGAATAACCAATCAAAGTATCCTCTGGTCCAACTTCTGGGTAGGATTCCATTTTATAGAGATCATGAATAACGACATCGTCTCTTTTCAGAAAACTGAAATCTTCCGGTGAACCCAAAAAACCGTGAAAGACGTGAATCACTTTGACCACTCTTTAAGGAAATGTTCAGATTGGATTCGATCAGGGAAGAGCTCTAAAACCTGAACTTTACCGAAATCTTTCATGTCGTTTGAATACGTGAGACCTAAACCGTGAGAGATATCTTTAAAGTCATTTTCATGCTCAAGAACAATTCGCTTATCAAGCTTGAGCATATCAAAAATTCTTCCACCTTTATTGTTGATCACAATCAAAGAAAGGTTCGCAGGCATTTCTCTCATACTCGAAAGATCGTAGAATGTTGTGACGTCACCCAGGATACAATAAACGTGTTTCTCAGCACCCATTGCAAGTCCAATAGCACTTGCGAGCTGCCCGTCGATTCCGTTCACACCACGATTTCCATAAACAGAAAACTTCTTCGTCTGAGTAAGTTCAAAGAATCGAACAACCAGAGAGTTCCCGAGATACACAAGGGACTCTTCAGGCAAGCGTTCGTTGATCGTTTTAAGATACGAGACTTCGCTCTCCGGATACTTATTATAAAGCTCATTGAGTTGCCACACAGTTTCGTCTGCAATCGGAAAAGGTAAAAGCTTCCCAATAAGTTTCCAAAAGTGTTGTGATTTATAAAGTTCTTCAGAATCCATCGCCAGAACTTCACCGAAGGAAAGCCCGGAAAGATTTCGTGAATCAAAATGGAAAACTGGAAGAGGTTTCTTCTCAAGAAGGCGCCAGATTTTAGTGAGCGGCGTGTGTCCGATGCGAACAACTGAATCAAAGTAATCGGCCTGAAAGAGTTCAATGAGCTTTTTCTCTGTCTTGATATCTGAGAGATCACGCCCACCACTCAAGGACTCAGCATAAAACGTAATCTTATGCTCTTTGAATTTCTCAATCAAAGGTCTCATGTTCTTACTCTCATGCGAGAAAATAAACAGAGGCTTCTTTTTATTCGAGAGGAACTGGTTGAACCCTTCAAGACTCTGATGATGCTTAAGTTCCATCTGGTGAGGAACCGTATCATCCACCAAAACGTTGATATGAACCGGAAACTCGAGTCCAGCGAGAGAGAAATCCTGAAGTTCGTTGATATCGATTTCGACATACGAACGGCGACAGCTTCTCGTGAGGGATTCATGCTCAATCGTTTGAGGTGAACCCGTCCCATGGAGTTTCTTCGGGCGGTCACCAGAGATTAACACCAGCGGCAATTGAGAATAGTACGCCTCAAGCATCGCAGGCACACATTGTGCAACGGCCGTACCCGAAGTCGTACAGACAGCAACCGGAAGCTTAGAGATCTTGGATAATCCAAGCGCCTTAAAACTTGCCATACGTTCGTCGTATTCAAATTTTACATCATTCTTTTCAAAGATCTTTAAAAGATCGTGATTGCGGGCGCCGGTACAAAAAAAGATTTTATCAAAGTTCATAGATAATTCTTTCTGATGGTGTTTCTTTTTAAATGAATTTCATCCAGCTCTTTAGAGAGAACAGATTCAGGAACAACACCGCCACCTGATTCAATAAAGAGGTGCCCGTGTTCCCATTGAACGTTTCTGATCGAAACAACAAAAGTCTTCGCATGTTTATTCATAAGACCAAAGGCCGAACCAAAATAACGCTTAGGATATTTGTCAGCGTAGTGAGTGCCTTTAAGAAACTTCAGAGAAGAAGTCTTGGGATAACCACCAAGTGCTGCCGTCGGAGAAAGAGTGGACGTGAGATCAGAATAATTAATTCCGTCATTCACTTTCCCTTCGATGTCCGTTTTTAAATGAACGATATTTTTAAAAGGATGAATCTCAGTTTCGTGAACATGCACCTGAGTGACAAAGTTTCCGAGCTTCTCGACGATATCCTTGATCACAAGATCATGTTCGTGACGGTCTTTTTTGGAATTCAATAATTCAATTTCTTCACCCTTCTTGGCAGTGCCAGCGAGAGCAAACGTCCTAAGGATATTGTCATCAACGTGATAAAGAACTTCAGGCGTACTTCCGATCACCCCATAGTCTGAATTCCAGAAACCATAAGGAGACCCAGTTCCCATCTGAACTGCTGAACGGATCAATTTTTTTATCGTGCCTTCGCCTTCAAAAGCTTCATAAGTCTCGCGTGAAACGAGAACTACTTTCTCGAGATCTTTTCCAAAGGCAGATTTCAGGAGTTCAAAATCTTTCTGGTAAAGATCATCATCATTCTGAACCGGAGAAACAGGCGTATGAGAAACACTAAGCGCGTTTAACCAGGCGAGTACATTTGCTTTTGAAAGAGTGATGTATGAAGCAGGAGTGTAAGCGAGGTATGAATTCTCAAAAAAATCCTTGAGATAAAAAACCGGATTCTCTGTTTCAGTTATTGTTTCTGTAAGGGTGAACGATCCACCTTGAGCGAAAGTATATGACTCACCATCAGGTGTCGCCATGAAAGCACCAAGTTTGAAGAAATCACCGACGAGCCAGTTTTGAAATGCTGAAGGTGATTGTCCCATTTAGTACATCCAGGGATATTTCTCGAAATCTGCTTTACGTTTTTGAAGGAAACTATTTCTTCCTTCTTCTGCTTCAGCTGTTCCGTAAGCAAGTCGAGTTGCTTCGCCTGCAAAAACCTGCTGGCCTACAAGACCATCGTCTACGAGATTAAAGCCAAACTTCAGCATGCGAATGGCAGTAGGGGATTTTGAACAGATCATGTCTGCCCACTCAAGACCCACTTTTTCAAGATCTGCGTGAGGAACAACTTTGTTCACCATGCCCATTTCAAAGGCCTCTTGTGCCGTATATTTTTGCTCAAGGAAGAACACTTCACGAGCGCGTTTCTGGCCAACTTGTTTAGCGAGGTACGCTGAACCAAATCCACCGTCAAAGCTCGCTACACGTGCATCAGTCTGCATGAAGATCGCGTGTTCTTTAGAAGCAATTGTCATGTCACAAACCACATGCAGAGAGTGTCCACCACCAACGGCCCAACCTGGAACCATGGCGATCACAACTTTCGGCATGAAACGGATCATGCGCTGAACTTCTAAGATATGAAGACGTCCGTGTGCCTGGGGCATTCCCGGCTTATCTTCTTTGTATTCGTAACCAGATTTTCCGCGAACAGATTGATCGCCACCTGAACAAAAGGCCCAGCCACCATCTTTTGATGAAGGACCGTTACCAGTGAGAAGGATGGCTCCAACATCATTCTGGCGGTGAGACCATTCAAGGGCCGTAAGAAGCTCATCAACAGTCTGAGGACGGAAAGCATTACGAAGGTCAGGGCGGTTGAATGCGATTCGAACGGCGCCTGTTTCTTTTGCTTTATGAAAAGTGATGTCCTGAAATTTCAGATCAGTGACTTCATTCCATTGTGATGGATCAAAGATAGGGGAGATCATTATTTAACACCGTTATTCGCGTAGTAAATATAAGCAATACCGCCAAACACCGGGATGTAACCGTAGTTTGTGAACGACATATTTTTCTTCATGATATCGACAAACTTCTCTGAAGAAGGAAACGATTCAGATGAAGCAATCAGATACTCGTAAGCATCTTTACGTTTCGAGATGAGACCGAACACTGGAACATACAGCTTCAGCATGTTGAAGTAGGCCTTCTTATAAAGACCATTCTTCGGCTGACCGAATTCCAGGATATAAACACCGTTAGAAACGCGACCAAGCTCTTTCAAACCAAGATCAAGGTTTTCAACGTTACGGATACCAAATGAGATTGTCGTGATATCGAATTCTTTGTCAGCAAAAGGAAGCTTCTGGATGTCAGCTACCTTGAACTCAACTTTTTGAGTTTCAGTCTTTGCTCTTTCGTTAGCAAAATCAATCATGCCGCTTGAGAAATCAATTCCCACAACTTTGCCTGAGATAGATTCTTTAAGCTTAAAAGCGATGTCGCCTGTGCCAGTTGCACAATCAAGAGCTGAATTGGGCTTTTGCTTCAAAGCAAAGTTAATGAACTTTTTCTTCCAGATGCGGTGAGTGCCGACAGAAAGAACGTCATTGAGAAGGTCGTACTTAGGAGCGATGTCATTGAACATCTTGTTAACAAATTCGGCCTTGGCCATAAATTACATCCTTAGTTCTTTACCGAAGATTGGTGCCATTTTCTGAAGCTTTAAAACCATTTCATCAAACTGCTGCATATTGAGCGCCTGCTGGCCGTCAGAGAGAGCAACAGCTGGTTCAGGGTGAACTTCAACCATAAGTCCGTCAGCACCTGCAGCGACAGCGGCGTAAGCAGCGTCAGCTACGTACGGAGTAAGTCCCATCGAGTGAGAAGGATCCACGATGATTTTAAACGGAGTATTTTTCTTTAAATAAATAACTGACCCAAGATCCAGGAGGTTTCTTAGTTTGTTATCGAATGAACGAACACCTCGCTCACAAAGCATAATATTCTTTTCACCGAGGTTGAAAAGATATTCAGCAGCACCAAGCCACTCTGAGATTGTCGCAGAGAATGCGCGCTTCAGAATAACCGGTTTACCAAAGCGTGAAAGTTCTTTCAGAAGTTCATAGTTATACATGTTGCGTGCGCCGACCTGAAACACACTTGTCACAGGAAGAAGAGTTTCGATCTGACGGGCATCAGTCACTTCCGTGATGAAGTCGAATGGAATTTCTTTCTTGAGTTTTTTGACGATTTCAAGACCTTCATCCCCCATACCCTGGAATGATTTTGCGTTCGTGCGCATCTTGTGAATCCCGCCGCGGATAAGACGCGGGCGATGTTCATTTGAAAGAATGGTTCTGAGTTGGTTTTCTGATTCAACAGCGCATGGGCCTGCGATCAGAAAGAGTTCGTTAGAACGAAAATTAAGAGCGTTTGTTTCCATTTTTTGGTCACCTTTCAGGGGTGTAATTTGTGTACCCTCTTTTAGCTGATTCTACTCTTATTGGAAAGCGTAATCATTATGAAATTCCTAGACATTTTGGCCGTTGATGAGCTATCTAAGGGCCTCATCTTTTCAACTGGATTCATATGGGTTTTCCTGTTCCTTGTTACATAGGTTTAGTACACGGTCCGATTCGTTCGAAGGACGGATCCGAGATCACTACTTCAGTCACAAATCTCGATATTCACGATATTGCACGTACGGCCCGAACGTTCGGATTCAAGCGCTACTTTTTGATCACTCCGATCAAGAACCAGCAAATGATGGTGAAAAAGATTTTGGGTTTTTGGGAAGCCGATAGTGGACTCATTTACAATCCTGACAGGAAAAATGCCCTCGCAGAAGCGGAGGTTATTGATTCTATACAGCTTGCGATTGATGAAATTACCCGAATTGAAGGAAAGAAGCCATGCGTTGTTGTTACCGGCGCTAATTTCGAAAAGTACGAGGGACAAGAAAAAGAGCTCATGCAGAAATTAAGCGTTGACGGCAACCCTATGTTCTTGTTATTTGGTACAGGATGGGGATTAACTGCTCCGGTTGTTGAACAAGCCGATTTTCGGCTAGAGCCTATATTTGGCATAGCAGATGACGGATATAATCATCTGTCTGTTCGATCAGCTGTAGCGATCTATTGTGATCGTCTAGCGAGAGCCTCTGATCTCTGATGAACGCATAACTGCGTTCAAACTATTTTCCCGTCCCTCTGGCACCACGTGATAGCGAATGGACGGACACGTTGTGGAGACGTTATGAATTTGATCGATGTTGTTGAGAAGAAGCACGCAAACCCAAACGCTTCAAAGTTCGCCGCTTTCAAAACTGGTGACACTGTTGAAGTAGGCGTAAGAATCAAAGAGGGTGAGAAGACTCGTGTTCAGGTTTTCCAAGGTACATGCATTGCCATGAAACACCCTGGTCAAATGAACGGTCACTTCCGCGTTCGTAAGATTTCTGATGGCGTGGGCGTAGAACGTGTTTTCCCTTTCCATTCTCCGGCAGTTGAAAGCGTTACGATTATCTCGAAAGGGAAATCTCGTCGTGCTAAACACAACTACCTTAGAACTAGAACAGGTAAAGCTGCTCGCGTTGCTATTGATTACTCTCGTTAATCAAAAACGTATTCTAAACCTGAAAGGCCCCGAAAGGGGCCTTTCTTGTTTCTAGGGGGCCAAAATGAAATACCTCGTCTTGCTTCTGGTTTTGTTCTCTCAAATTTCCATCGCTCAAACACCATCACTTCCCACTGAAGATTCAGATGTCGTTCCTGAACTCGTGAAACCGGAAGAATCTAAATTTGAATCAGTTGTTGAAGAAGCAAAACCGATCGTTGAAGAAAAACCTCAACCGATTGTGAAAAAAGTGGAAGAGGGTGCACTCACTTCCAGAGAAAATAGAAGTGCTTCAAACGGCACGGCAATGGTTGGCTATCAATTCCTCACAACCTGGATCCCCTCAAAACTCACACTAAGTTATACGCAAATCCTGAATGAGAAATGGTCCATCGAAGGTGAGTTCGCCACAGGAAGCATCAGTACTTCCTACATCGGTGTGGATCTCGGCTCCATCAAAGAAAGACGTTACACACTTCAGGCCCGCCGTTATGTCGGAAACTCTTTTCACTTCATGTTCGGTCCTGTGCTGAGTGATTT
>JBEIQF010000271.1:0-4696 GCA_040376635.1 Halobacteriovoraceae bacterium | reverse complement strand
TTGTGGTTGCGAAGTCTGGATCGAAGTATCAAAGAAATCAATTGATAACTTTTTGTTGGCAGTGATGTGGCCATAAAGTTTTGGAACAGCTGGTGTATTGAAATCAATCACCACACGTTCATAACCTCTGCCATTAACTGCCGAATTTCGAACTGCTGTCACACTTGAAGATTTAAGATCTGAATTCATGTGGAAAACACCGGCATCTAGAAAAATTGATTTCTTTCTAGCGGCCACTTTCCAGATTCTTTCTTCCATTAAATTTTGTGCCAAAACGGGTACAACGGTGAGTAAGCAAAGTACAAATAAACCGAGCTTCATTCAAGCACTCCTGATAAATGGAAACGACATGATTATTTTAGTAAAAGAGATGGGTTAAGACAAAAATTTCTTACGAGATTTGAATAAACTTGAAGTCATGATTGCTAAGAAAAATCCAAGAATCATGAGAGGGAGTGATGAACCCGGTCCGCCACTTGAAGGAGGCTCTATAGTTCCACAGCTTGCCGCTGCGGCTGCCGACTGATCTTCCGAGGTAACTGCAGCATCATCATTTACGTTACGCGCATTCGCTACAGAGTACGTGAAAGGCGCATCCAGACATGACTCATTATCCGACAAAACTGGTTCATTATCTATGAGAGGCTTTTTCACACCTGCGACATCTTCATACAGACCGACAATCAGTAAATATGGCAAATACGTACTGGAGCTAAAACTCGAAAACGAAGGGAAAGTTTGAGATGCATTTGAGGTCCCAAGTTTCATCGATCTGACTTTGATCTCCAGGTTGTTTCTATCAATCGCCCCAGATTCTAGCTGAATGTAGGCTTCATAATCTGTGGAATAAGTTTCAGTTGTGAATGAATAACGAAGAGTTGTGTAATCGTTTACAATCGTGCGCGCATTATTTTTGATATCAATAGCGTACTGAAGTTGCGTGCCAAGAGGGAATGAAATCAGATTCACTTTCAAATAGAGATTTGTATCAGTGAGAGGGGCCAGGTTCACTTTAAACACATCCGACTCTGACCAATTCGTCGTTGGATTTCTAAACCAGCCGACAAAACTTTGCTCAAATCTCGTCGTACTATCCAGATTGTTGATATCGTAGTTAAAAATCGTTATCGGCGAGAAACTCGACTGAAGTTTTTGATAATTGTAATTCTCATCAGCTTTCAAACCACAGTTAATAGTGATCGTTCCGACATCAACTTGCTTCTGATCAGACTTGATGTAAATGCCTTGAGGCTTACCATCGTTCTCACGTCCACACTTTGAAAAGAAGGATCCTACATACGAAGCAGGACAAAATTCAGTCTGCGTATTTGAGAAAATCCCGGGGAGAGATTCAGTATTTTTAATCGGAGAAGTGTAGAGATAATAAGTATCATCGAGATCCAGACCACCAAGAATGAAGTAACCATTCTCATCAGTGATTGCCCCACTCGCTTCACCGGTTTTACCTGAAATGGCCTGAACGTGAACACCAAGAACACCAATATGATTGCCACCTTTCACGTGACCAGTGATCGTCCCAAAGTTTTGATCATACTTCTGACGAATCCCGCTTTTATCATCCAGAGCAACAGTGCTCTGACCCGAGAAAGAAGAATAAAACATCGTCGAATTCAAAACTTCTGAGTGAGACAAACCAAACAAGTGACCTATTTCGTGAGTGACCACATCACCCAGATAAATCTGTCTTCCGAAATTAAAACCTGGATTTGTCTGAAAATCGAAGTCGTCATTAAGAATGATGACCGCTCTTTGAATGGCACCTGAGTTGTTATAACTAAGCTCAGTCAGACCGATCACACCACTTCCGTAAGGATAGTTAGTTTGAAATTTAATCTCATTGTTTGATGAAGAAGCAGAATTTACTTTTGCGACTGAACTCGCATTCCATTGGGCCATAGAATTGAGAATGATATTTCGAGCCGAAGTAGAATCCATGTCTGATGTGTTCGTTCGAATCATCAAAGGAACACTAGGATTTGCCCAATATAATTCACTACCACCAGACGTAAGTGAAGTCTGGTGCGCCCATACAGACGAACATAATAAAACCAACAGAAGAACAAAATGCATTTCAATCCATTGAAATGAAGGAAACTCTTTTTACTTAGCTTCTTTTTGTCTCGATAAGCGGAACATTCCACCCATCACAGCGAGAAGCAAGATCAGCCAGAAATTTGCAATACCCGGCGAGCTTTCTCCATTTTCGCTTTCTTCAGTTTTTGAAGCAATGGCACGGTTTTTTCCCTCTTCTGAGACTGAGGCCGGCATACGACCCTGAGGTTCACTGCCTGATTCAGTCGGATAAGCTGGTGACAGTACCACTTTTAAACTAGAACCCTTTATGGCCTTGATCGATTTTTCAAATTCTTCGAGCTTCACCTGACTGAGCCTTCTATCAGATGGAAACAGAGAGTTGATGATCAGAGTTTCATTACCGTAATTCACAACTTTGTACGATCCCATACCAAGATTTAAACCCCAGTAGCGGTCACTATTACTCTTAATGAAAAGGGCCACGCTATCACCTGGAATAAACGAAGGAACTCCTTCAACCTTCACCACGGTATCGCCCATTTTCCCCCCGGGATAATGGACAATAATTTCATCCATACCGAAGAGATCTGATTGCATCCCATATTCTTTATTCATTTTGAAAATCATCTGAGTGGCGATGTTACCGTCATCCAGCTTCACTGCCTTTTTACGAAGGTAATGACCTATGACAACGCCGTCGGCCTCCTTGATCTGTTGATCCACCGTCTGAACTTGAAAGACAGTAGCTCCCACAGGAAGGGAAACGAGCAATAGAAGTAATCTCAGAATCACAATATTCTCCTCGATATAACCTACAAATCTTGTCGGCTATACCGGGAGAGAACTTGAATTTTTTAGTCAGGCTTTGGCGAGAGGGACGAGATGAATTGTTTTAGTATCAAACTGCAGCTGCCAGCTTGTTAAGTACCTGAAACAATTAGAGGCATCGATGATAACGATGGTGTTCTTTAACTGCACGAGATCATTAAGGAAAAGTCCCAGTGCCTGCAGCTCTTTTTCTGAGAGTCCAAATGAGATGTTTTCGAATACCAAAAGTGAGTTTTGGATATTCTTCAGAAGTTTAGACAGCAAAAAGATTCGCTGCTTTTCTCCACCCGAAAGTGAATTCAATGCTCGATCGAGAGAAAGATAATCGAGATTCAAAATTTTCAGATACTCCCAAACACGACGAAATTTCGGAGTGAGTTCAATTCTCTCGAGCACCTGATTCAGCGGAAGATTGTAAGCTTCTGCCACAGTCATCTTTCCATCTGAGATATTTGCATACAGCGGTTTGATCTTGAGGCCTTTGCAATCTTCACACTCGAGAACGATGTCTTCGAGATATTGCATCTCAATTACAATAGATCCGCGACCTTCACATCGAGGACACATACCGAGTTCAGAGTTTGAAGAAAGATGACCTTCTTTCAGGTTCATGCTTTTTGCTACTGGGAGTTTTAAAAAATGTTTTCTGATCACTGATGCAAGTTCAGTAATTGTTCCCACACTTGATCGGGACGTAAATCTGTTGAGATCTGAAGAAATGACAATCACATCTTCAAACTTCGCAGGATTTTTCACCGACTTCACATAGAACTCATCTTCTTCGAGCCACTCTCCATGAACTTTTCGATAAAGTGTATTGGCCATCACTCGAATGATATTTGCAGACTTGCCGGTACCTGACGGTCCAGTGACCCAGGTCATTTCGTTCAGAGGAATTTTGAAATCAGGATATTGTTTGCCGAAAATTTCGGGAGCAGTGACTTCAATAAACTCAGGATACTTGCTGGAAACTTTTTTCTTTTCCCACTGCACTTTCTCCTTATTCTTAAACCAAGAAGCGGCATCACCCTGATAAATGATTTCTCCGCCCTTCTTACCGGAACCAGGTCCCATGACGAAGAGATGATCAGCAGCTCTTTGAATTTGCTCTGAGTGATCAATCAGAATAACAGTATTTCCTTGTGCAATGATCTGACGAAGACCTTCGATAAGTTTATCGAGTTCTTTCTCAGCAAGACCAAGGCTTGGCTCATCAAGGACAAATAAACTATCTGTGCCTTTGAACGAAAGATATTTAATGAGGAGTAAACGCTGATATTCACCAGCAGAAAGCGTTTTCGCTTTCCTTAAAAGTGAGAGGTGATTAAGTCCCATCTCCATTGCCATTTTTAATTTCTCGCACACATCACCGAACAATCTTTTTTCATGAGAAGTTGCAAGTGCACGCGTCTGACAGAATAGCGGATAAGCCTCTTCCACAGTCAAGGCCATGATCTCTTCAAGACCCCAGTTCTTATCTTTTAATTTCACCTTGTAGTGAAAGATATTCTTATTCAATCTCGATGAGTGACACACAAGACATGGCTCTTCTCTTTGCAGATTACGAATATAAATGCGAACCGATGGCTTGTACTTTTTACTCTGAAGATAAGCTTTAAGCTCAGCATATCCGGGATACTGACCCTCACCTTCTTCAAGGAGTGAGAAAAAGTCTTTCGGAAGTTTTTTGATCGGAGTATCAAGAGGAATTTTTCTTTTCTTCAGGAGTTTAAGGAGTTGCTCATAAGCATCTGCAAACGGCCCGTAATTCAGAAGTTTGAGTCCACCTTCCTGAATCGACAGATCTCTATCA
>JBEIQF010000493.1:0-1820 GCA_040376635.1 Halobacteriovoraceae bacterium | reverse complement strand
TTATGTTGTTTGTCTCGATAATCCATTTGATGGTGAGATGGAAAAACATCCATTTCTATCAGTTCAGGAATTCCTTGGTAAAAACCATGTGCTTGTTCCGGAAATTATTGATCACAATCTTTCTAGAGGATATTCTCTCCAGGAAGATCTTGGAAACGTAACGCTTCTACATCACCTTTCGACAATCACATCAACTGATGTTGAGATGAAAATTTACAAGACAATAGTTGATCAGCTTCTTGAACTTCACCGCATTCCACAGACTGCAGTGAAAAACCCGAATCTTTTCCAATTAAAATTTGATCACCAGAAATACATGGATGAGACGCGATTCACGTTCAAGTACTTTATGAACTTCTTTAACAAGAATCTGGATGAGAATCTGATTAGTGAACTTGAAACTCTTTTTGACCCTATAATGAGAAGACTTGCTGAACAGAAAATGGTTATCACTCATCGTGATTTCCATTCTCGTAACATCATGGTGACTGATAGTAAGTTCGTCTTTATTGATTTCCAGGATGCTCGCTGGGGTATTCCGCAATATGATCTGGTTTCCCTTCTTGAAGACTGTTATTACGACCTCAAAGAAGAAAATCGTCAGGCATTAAAGAGATACTATTACGATAATCTTGATCCTAATATTCATGGTCAGAAAAGTTATCAGCAATTCTGCGAGTTGTATGATGACATGCTCATTCAGCGTGTGTTTAAGGCCGTAGGAAGCTTCTGCTATATCTATAACTGGCGTAAGGATGATCGTTATCTGAAATACATCGGCTTTGCGATGGAGAAAATCAGACGAGTGATGATGAATAATCCGAAGTACGCTGAGCTTAAAACAAAACTTTTCCAACATTACTATGCGAATTGATTATTGCCTGATTCTTGCCGCAGGTTTTGGTACTCGCATGGGTGCTATCGGCCAGAAATTACCAAAAGTCTTGTGGCCTGTTTTTGAAAAGAGTCTACTTGAACTTCAGGTCGCCTATGCAAAAAGTCTCGGTATTGAAAAAATCTACATCAACCTTCATTACATGGGTGAGCAGATTGAAGAATACTGTAAAACCAAATCAGCTTTTGAAGGTGTGACTTTCCTCTGGGAAAAACCGGAAATTCTGGATATCGGTGGTGCCGTTCATAACCTCGCTTCACAGGTTAAGTACAAGGGTAAGCTTCTTATCCTTAATGCTGATCAGTTTTTCTATCTAAAAAAAGAAGATCTCTTCCGTATCCTCACTCCCTATGAAAAATACTCAGGCGTTCTTTTTAGTTACTGGGTGAATTCTTCACTTGGTTACAACGCTCTTGAGATTGATTCTAAGAGGCTTGTGAAAAGCATCGTTAAAAATAAGGAACTTCAAAAAGATCAAACTGTGGAAACCTATACCGGAATTTCCTATGTTGATCTTGCTCAACTGGATAAGGTTCCGGGTGTCAGTCCATTCTTCGAAAGCGTCTGTCCATTTACCAAAAAAGACATTCCTGCGATCCTTCTCGAAAATATTGATTACTGGGATTTTGGTACAGTGAAACGATATTGGGAAACTTGCTTCAATATCCTTTCTACTTATAGAAATTCATCGAATCATCCTTTCTTACGCTTCCTGGTTCAGGAAAGAGCTTTAAAAACCTGGAAAATTGATTTGCAGAATACGAGCTATCACGCGAAAGCTCCTAAAGTGATTAATCTCAATCCGGATGAGGAGATTAAAGATCTCAACTCATGTATCATTCTTAACGGTAAAAATGTTTCGAAGAAAGCTGAGAAGACTGTCTGGTGGAATGATTTGGTAGAAGAAGTTAAGTAGGTTTTGATT
>JBEIQF010000252.1:0-5063 GCA_040376635.1 Halobacteriovoraceae bacterium | reverse complement strand
GTGATTGAAGAATCACACTTAGCATCTTCAGGCTTGTTCACAGTTGCAGATGCACCTGAAACAGCAGAGTTGATCATTGAAGCAAGTTTATCGAAATCAACATTAAGCATGCTTCACCCACTTGTTACGAAGAAGACGCTCATTTGCGATTTTCTTCTGAAGAGTCATTACACCTTCAATAAGAGCTTCAGGACGTGGAGGACAGCCCGGAACATAAACATCTACAGGAACTACTTCATCAACGCCTTTAAGAACGTGATAGCCGTGTTGCCAGTATGGTCCACCCTTGTTTGCACAAGAGCCCATTGAGATTACGTATTTTGGTTCTGCCATTTGCTCGTAAAGAACTTTCACACGAGTCGCCATCTTGAGAGTTACAGTTCCTGCAACAATCATAAGATCAGCGCGACGTGGAGTGGCCATGAAGGCTCCACAACCAAATCTTTCGAGATCGTATTTCGATGCACCTGTGGCCATCATTTCGATCGCACAACAAGCGAGACCAAACGTCATTGGCCAAAGAGAATTTTTTCGACCCCAGTTGAGAAAATCATCAACGGTCGATAGTACAACACCATCTTGCATGGAGAAGCTCCGGTTCTTGAAAAAAATAAGTACCCCTATTTGTACCGTCAGGGTGCTTTTTCGTCAATGAAACCGCTTTAAATTTCGATAGTTTCCAAGGAATGTCTGAGGGAATAAAGATGGTTCCAACACACTTTTACGTAAGCGCTGAGTCAAGTATTTTGACTTGGTGCTTACGTAAAAGTGTGTTGGAACCTATTTGCATCTCTTGTTGTAGTTCTGTGCAAACTTCACAGCACCGTCATTTACTGAGGCAGGAGTACGGCCGGTGTCGCGCTTTGGGCCACCTTGCATGTAGGCGAGACGTTTTTTGTCATTCTCACATACCTTATTAACGACTAAATCGTATTCCATCAGAGCTGCCACAGGATAAGGAACTCCATAGGCCGACGAAATAAAATTTATTTTTTCAGATTTTAGGTCTGAAAATGAGCTAGCGATGTCACGTTTTTGAAGCTGTTGCTGGAAACCATCAAAGTACGACCCAACGTGGTAAAAAAGTTCAACAGCTTTTGTATAAGAAAGCTGACCAGCGGAGTCTTCAATTTTCTGGCAATTTGAACGGGACTGAACCTTGCGCGAGAAAAGTTCACGCAAAACCCTGCACTCAGTGATGAAGGCCTGAACCTCACCACCATTGCCTTCAATCGTCGATTTGATGAAGTCTTTAGCATTGAAAGAATCAGCGTAAGGATTGAATCCTTCGCGATAAACATAATGAGTAAGCTCGTGAGCAAGATCTAAAAGTGCATCATCCCACGCAAGATTTCGATTGATATAAACGACTGATCTTGACTCGTAAATCACGTGTTCTGGAGAATGAGGAGAGAACTTTCTTACGAGAGTTGTATCAGTAAGAGAGCCGTCACCAACCTTCACAACGTCTTCAAGTGTGTTGCCAGTTCTTGCAGCTTTGTAGGCCGCTTCCTTGATCAATTTATCACCTGAAGAAGAGCGAGAAAGTAGCTCGAAAAGTTTTTTAAGATTAAGTTCCTGAGAAGACGTGTAGTCTGTCCACGACCGATTGCCGGACATGCGTCCTTCAACGTGGATGGTTTTCTCTTCAACTGCAAGAGTTGAGAGTGAAAGAGTCATGAGAGTTAGTGTGAGAAACGTCTTCATTATCCTGCTCATCGGCAAGACAATGGAGAACTCGAGTCAAAAAATGCAGTTTTTTAAGGATTAAATGGGAAGGTATGGATCGACTTACCTGAGTCTTTCACTACAACATCACCAAGGATCTTTGCTGGTGTTTCAGGAGCTTTGTCGGCGGTATAAGTGCCGATCGCCACTTTATACGAACCAGGAGGAAGCTTTAATTCATACATTCTTAGGGCCTGAGGAAGTGTCGTCCAATGGCGGGTATCTGCCTTCTCCATCGCTGCAATTCCCTTCGAAGCACCTACATAAGTCGCCATGGCGGCCGTTTTAGCGAGGAACTCACCATTACTTCCGCGGTTGAGCGTATTGTAAACCTGAAGAGCAGCGACAATCGCCACGATATGTTTGGTTGCAACCCTCACACCGGTTTTTGTATAGCGGGATACAACATCTTCTTCGAGAACGACACGGGCAATATCACCATTTTCACTGATCACAGGAAGTGGCCCGCGCTGAATGACGACACCTTTATCGTTCAAGACAAATAGTTCAAGTCTCTGAACAAGCGGAACGTTTTCAATCATGGGGAGTTCAAACTCAATCGCAGCTTCCTGAACGGCCAGTCTTGTTACATCGTGAGCGAAAATAAAACTTCCCGGACTTGCTGTTCTTTCAGGAACCATGCCGAGTTTGTTCATCGCAAATGCAGTGACAAGTTCAACACCGACAGTAGCGATGAATTTTTTAGCTCCATCATCCCCTACGGCGTTCATTGCACCTTTAATACCGAAGTTAAAAGGCTTCCCTGTTTTTTGTGGAATGAGACCTTCTTCAAAAACCAAAACCACATTACCAGGTCCGGCCGCTGCACGTTTTTTTGTTTCAGCATCAACACCAAGTGTTTTTGCCAAAGAGTCAAAATCAGTGCCACGAATTTCTTTTGTGAGTGAGAGAATTTTAAAATGAAGAAATTTTACAAGATCGTCACGTGAAGAGGTTCCTTCATAAAGCTTGGCATTCGCCTTGCCTTCTTTTTCAAAAGCCTTGATGTAATCGGTGTTCTTCTTGTTGAAGAGAGAAAAAATTCCACCTTGAGTGTTCAGGATTTGAAGAGCATCTTTATAAAGTTGAAGAGCAATCTGTTTATCATTTCGGATTTCACTTACTTCGTGAATCTCGCCTCCAAAAACCTTTAACATAAGATCAGTCTGGTAAAGAGTTTTGGGGGCAGCAGATCGTTGTAGATCTGTAAAATATGTATCCCATGCAAGGATGGTTCCGCGCGCTCCCTGAAGATCAAGCTTCACGCCTTTTTTCAGGTAACGGGAATAGAGAGCTTTTGCGAGGAAGTAGTGAGCATAAGAACGTTCGTAACTTGCACCATAAAAGAAGTCAGAGGGATCGTTGATAAAAAGAGATGCAGCTTTCGCCGAAAGTCTTTTCGTGTAGAGCTTATCAATAAGATCAAGAGAAACTTCAAAATGCTTTACGGCGGAGTCTTCATTTTTCTGAGCAAGAGCTAAAGTACCCTTCTCCATGTGCCACAGGAGAGCGGATTTTTTATCATCTTTAAGAACTGATTTATCGAGGAGTTTGGCGGCTTTTTCGAAATCCTGAGCAGCATAAGCTGAGCGGTATTCCGCCATCTGATCTTTCATCCTGGAGGCACAGGCCCCCAGGAATAAAAGTAATGCTAAAAGAAGAAAGTGATTTCTTACCACGAAGAAGCAGATTTCTCAGAGTACTTGAAAACTTTCGTACGAGTACGAAGAACTTCAGTCGCAGTTTCGATGTTTGTCATACGAATGTTAACTGAGTATTCCTTGATCGTTTTACCGTCGCGCTTTTCAGGCTTCATGTAAACGTTACCGAAGATCATGATATCTGCACCTGTCTGCTTGCCGATTTTCTTCGCTGTAGCAGGATCAACCATACCATCGTTCTGGTAAGTGATCTCTTTCAGGATTGATTCACGGGCCTGGTTATCAACGAGTTCAAATTCACCAGAAAGAGAAAGCTCATTCAGGAATTCATCGTTAAGATCACCGATTGGGAAATAAGCTTCAGAAGTCTGGTTCTGTACATCAGCAATGAAAAGTTTCGGTGTTCCGAATTTAGCTTTCATTTTGTTGTAACCAGGGTGAGCTCTCATTTGCTTAACAACGTCAGCAATTGCCTGAGTTGTATCAGCGCTCATCCAGTTATCAGTGATCGTAAGACCTTTTTCATCAGATTCGTTAGCATCTACACGCTTAGCTTTGAAGCTTCCGCATGAAGTAGCAAGAAGAGAAAGTGTAAGTAGAGTGATTAAAAATTTCATTGTGCTTCCTTATTAAACTTCGCCGTGACGAGCTTTAACGAAATCTTCGTCAATTTTCTCGAGAGCTTTCTTAACATTGTCTTTTAGTTCAGGATCAGCTTTTTCAACGAGGTCTTCAGAGGCCTTGTCGATAGCAGCTTTCAAACGAGCATCTTCCATACGGATAAGAGTCGCACATGTGAAACCGATGTAGTCTTTCTTAGCACCCATCTTCTGCATGTAGTTTCTCTTTTCCCAATAAGTCTTGATCACAGCAGCGCCGTGGATAAGAGACTGAACTCTTTCAGCAAGAGTGTTAGAAACGTAATCTCTCATTGGCTGAGTCTTAGGATTGTTAGGATCAATTGCTGCCTGACCTTCAGTAGAAGTAGCTAGAGATTTCTGGATGAACGTTGTGATCTCTGAAGCGATATCTGCACGAACGTTTGCCTTAGCAAGGTTACAAGCGATTTCACGGTTTACTTTAGGCTCTGTCTCGAATGAGAAATAACGGAATTTTTTAACATCCATATTCTCCTGAGCAGTCCAAACTTCAGCATCTTCAATCCAACCCGGACGAGTTGTAGAAGAAGCGTCACGTACTTCAAAGTCACGTGAAATTGTTTCAGAGTTATCCACGTCTTTTACTTTCTTCTTAGATGAACATGCCACCCCGAGAGAAAGGATTAGTAATACAGACATTAGCTTCATCATATGAGCTCCTTTTTAGTCTAAATGTAAATCCGATAAATGTTGTTCTATGTAGTCATTGAAATAATTTTTTACTTTAAGAAGTGCATCTGCCTGAGATCGACCAGTGACAGTTTCAGAAGTTGAAAGAACCTTGTTCTTCTCACCATTGTCAAAACTCGTCATGTTCATTGTGAAGGTATATTTTTCGAAACCCTCTACATTCAGGAACTCTTTAATCGAATCCACGTTAAGAGAGATTGCTTTATTTGCTTCCCCTTTCACGATTCTAAATCCAGCTTCAGTTAAAAGCTCTTTAAGTTTTTCAGTCATCCACTCCGGTGCCTGACCAACTTTCAGAGTGAGATTTTCAACCTTAGGACGAGTT
>JBEIQF010000378.1:0-3124 GCA_040376635.1 Halobacteriovoraceae bacterium | reverse complement strand
GTTGCTTGCGGGTGCTCCTGGACTAACGATGGAAGATGAATTTAATGTTTTAATAGATAAGAACAAACGCCCTTGTGGTTTTACCTCCAAGACGGAGCTAAAGAGCAAGATCGAAACGATTTATCTCAGACCAGATTCGAAAGAAACGTGGTGTTCAAGTTCAATGAATCCGAATTCTTTTTATTGGTGGTCTCGCATATTGCGCCTGAATCTTGTGGATGATCTCAAGACGTTTGATTTTCCAATTTGGGTTGCCCACGGTACGGAAGATGAATCAGTTCCCATTGAATCTTCCATTGAAGCTGAGAAATGGTTTCAAAAGAATGAGAAAACGAATTTCACGTTAAAGCGCTATGAAGGTCTCAATCACAAATGGCGTAATGCCAAAGGTGAAAAGAAAATTGATGAGATGATGAGAGATCTCGATCAATGGCTTCTCCAGTTCTAGATACTCCAATCAATTTCAGGTAAGTTGTTCTGCTTCAGGTAAGCGTTTGCCTGGGAGAATGGTTTTGAACCCATGAAGCCGCGATAAACTGAAAGTGGTGAAGGGTGAACTGAACGCAGGATGAAATGTTTTTTCTCATCTACATGCAGAGCTTTCTTGTGCGCTGGCGATCCCCAAAGAATAAACACGAGATGCTCTTTTTCAGTGTTCAAAACTTCAATCACTTTATCCGTAAATTTTTCCCATCCTTTTTTATGATGACTTCCGGCCTTGCCGTCTTCAACGGTGAGAACAGTGTTGAGAAGAAGGACACCTTGCTTTGCCCATGATTCAAGATTTCCGTGCTCTGGAATTTTGATATTCAGATCACTTTGAAGCTCTTTGAAAATGTTCACAAGTGAGGGCGGAACTTTGATGTTTTTGTTTACAGAAAAGCACAGTCCATGGGCCTGTCCAGGTCCGTGGTACGGGTCTTGTCCAAGGATCACAACTTTAACTTTATCGAGGGGAGTCAGGCGAAATGCCTCAAAGATGTGCGCTTCAGAGGGATAAACGGTTTTTCCGGCGTTTTTTTCCTCCTCAAGGAATGCCAGAAGCTTTTCCATGTAAGGCTTCTTAAATTCATCACCTAGGTGCTTATTCCAGCTCTTTTCCAGTCTTAATTCCATGGCCCATTTTGGCCTAAGTGAGTTATTTAGGTCAAGAACTTGGCAGGCGCGCCGGGATTTTCTAGAATAGTAGTATGACAAGTTCACGACGGTATGTGATCTGCGACATTGAGGCCACTGGATTAGACACCGACAGGGATCTGATTGATATCGCCCTCATCACGTACCAGGATGACAAGATTGTCGAAGTTTATGAGACCCTTGTTAATCCTCTGAGAACCATTCCCGAATACATTTCAAATCTTACAGGAATTACGAATCGTGATTTAGTGACGGCACCAAAATTTTATGAAGTTGCTGATGCTATCCGCATGCGTTTGGAAGGTGCGGTGTTTGTTTCTCACAATACTGAATTTGATCTTGGCCTTCTCCGGAAAAAATATGAAGAAATGGGACAAGAACTTCGCGTGAAGAATTTCTGCACGCTGAAAGTTGCTCAACATGAAATTCCGGGGCTGCAAAATTATAATCTCGATGCTCTTTGTAGTTTCTTTAATATCAAGATTCAGGAAAGGCATCGTGCGATTGGTGATGCTAAAGCGACGCTTGATCTCTTTAAGGAGTTATTGTCGCTCCGATTGAAGACGTATCCGAAAATTCTTTATCTTCCTCATCACATCAAACAGATTAAGAAAATTCCAGCCAAAGCAGGACTTTTATATTTCAAAGACGAGAACGGAAAAGTTGTGCGATTTGAAGCGTGTTTCAATATGCATAAGTCGGCGAATGATCTGCTGGAAGTGAAAGAAGAAAATCGTGATTTGTTAATTAAAACTGTTTCTCTTGAAGGAGAGTTAACTGGTTCGGCCCTCATCGCTGAATTCAAGAAACTTCTTTTTACTCCCTATCAGCCAAACTGGGTTGTCGTGACTCAGGAACTTAATTCTGGAGAGAAGATTTTTAAGATTCGTCCGGTGAAGAAAGGTCTTCCGGGCCTTTGGTATTTCCGGGATTATCAGGATGCGAAGAAAAAACTCCGGACGCTTGAAACTCATCTGCGCGATCAGAAATTTGCTTATCGCGAAGGTGGAAGATCCAAGGAAGAGATCATCGCTCATAACCGGAAAGTTGAAGTGCTCTCAAAAGAAGCGCGTTTTCCATCAGACAATCTGATCATTGTGGGCGAAGGGCGCACGATGGGTGAGAAATCCTTTATCCTCGTGCGGGATAATCATGTCCTCGGTTATGGCTACACGGAAGCTTCTGAAGATGAGATCTATGCCCATCCGGAAAGCTTCATCACAAAACGGTTCTTTAAGCATCTTGGCGTAGATCTCGCGACCAGGAAATATATCCGCGTCTTGAAAAATCTTAGACAGAAAACCGAGGGCTGGCGCAGTCTTGCGGAGGTCCGTTGATCTGGCTTCTCTGGGTGTCCCTGGCCTTTGCTGACACTCAAGTCAAATACCTCTACAACTATGATGGGGACACGATAACGTTCGATATCGGTAAGGTACGGGTTCTGGGCGTGGATTCCGGCGAACTCAATTCTAAGCGTCCCTGCGAGCGAGAATCGGGGCTTCTCGCCAAGGATTTTGTCGCAAAGTCGCTCAAGGGGGCAAAGCGCATCGTACTTAAAAACCACCAAAAACGGGACGTATACGGACGCACTCTGGCCGATGTAGAATATGACGGAAAGAACCTTAAAGACGAATTACTCGCGCGAAAACTCGCAGCAAGATACGTCGTTAAACGGTATCAAAAAGTAAACTGGTGCAAGGTACACAATGAATCCAAAAAACTTCAAATCAACTAAACGTTTCTCCGGCTTTCCCTGTACGCATCGTCAGTGGCGAGCAGACTCTCACTGCAAATATGTTCACGGCTACTCTCGCACTTTCTATTTTGAGTTCGCTGCTTCTGAACTGACAAAAGAAGGCTGGGTTGTGGATTTCGGTGGACTGAAAGAAGTGAAGAAGTGGCTCGAGCATACTTTTGATCATACATTCCTCGTAGCGCAAGACGATCCCCACATGGAAGAATTCGTTAAGCTTGATAAAGAGGGTGC
>JBEIQF010000204.1:0-6232 GCA_040376635.1 Halobacteriovoraceae bacterium | reverse complement strand
GACGGTGACCAGATGGCCGTTCACGTTCCACTTTCAATCGAAGCTCAGATTGAGGCTCGAGTTCTAGCTATGTCTACGAACAACATCCTCTCTCCGAAAGACGGTACACCAATCATCGTTCCTTCTCAGGATATCGTTCTTGGTATGTACTATATGTCTCGAGTTCGTCCGTTTGCTCGTGGATACAACAAAGTGTTCGCTTCTAAAGAAGAAGCTCAGTTCGCTTACCACACAGGAAATCTTCACCTTCAAGCTCCAATCAAGATCCGTCTTGATGGCGCAATGATCGAGACTACTGTTGGTCGTACATTCGTATACGATGTGACTCCTAAAGCTCTTGGTTACGATGCAATCAACAAGATCCTTAATAAGAAAGAGCTCGCTAAGCTCATCGACCTTGCTTACCGTAAGTCGACTGAGAAAGAGTGCGTGATGTTCGCAGACTCGATCATGAAAATGGGTTACGAGTATGCAACTAAAGCCGGTATCTCAATCAACATCAAAGATATGGTTATCCCGAAAGAGAAAGCTTCGATCATTGATACTGCTCAGGCAGAGGTTGATAAGATTACAAACGAGTATAACGAAGGTTCGATTACAAACGGTGAGCGATATAACAAGATCGTCGACGTTTGGGCTCAGACTAACGAAAAACTTTCTAAAGTTCTAATCTCTAACCTTTCAACAGCTGAATTCACTTCAGAGAATGGTAAAGAGAAAACTTCAGCTCCTTCATTCAACGCTATCTTTATGATGGCCGATTCCGGAGCTCGAGGTTCGAACGTTCAGATCCGTCAGCTAGCTGGTATGAGAGGTCTAATGGCCAAGCCGTCAGGCGAGATCATTGAGACTCCAATTACATCTAACTTCCGTGAAGGTCTTACAGTTCTTCAGTACTTCGCTTCTTCACACGGTGCTCGTAAAGGTCTTGCCGATACAGCTCTTAAGACAGCGAACTCTGGTTACCTTACTCGTCGTCTAGTGGACGTTGCTCAAGATGGTATCATTCGTCAGGTTGACTGTGATTCTATGGACGGTATCGTTCTTACTTCAAGAATTGAATCTGGTGAAATCGCTGAGCACGTAGCTTCTCGAGTTCTCGGACGTGTTGCTCTTGAAGACGTGAAAGGCAAAAACCAAAACGTACTATTCCCTAGAAACCATCTCTTCACTGAGAAAGATGTTAATACTCTAATGGCAGAAGAGATCGACCAAATTAAAGTTCGTTCTGTTCTTACATGTAAAGAGAAGCACGGTTACTGTGGACTTTGTTTCGGACGCGATCTTTCTCGCGGTAAACTTGTTTCTATCGGTGAGGCAGTTGGTATTATCGCTGCTCAATCAATCGGTGAACCAGGTACTCAGTTAACAATGCGTACATTCCACATCGGTGGTACTGCAACTGCAGGTGCTCAAGTTAACAAGTCTGAAGCTAAGACAGCTGGTAAGCTTGTATTTGAAAACGTTAAAACTGTTACTCGTGAAGACGGTTCTCAAGTCATCATGAACAAAACAGGTGAAATTATCATTAAGAATGATGCTGGCGCAGAAAAAGAGCGTTACCCAGCAATTTACGGTGCGACTCTCTTCTTCAAAGATGGTCAAACTGTAACTGTCGGTGACCGAATCCTTGAATGGGATCCGTTCGCAATGCCAATCATGTCTGAAGTAGCAGGTACAATTAAGTACGAAGACCTAGTTCAAGGTGCAACTTATACGGAAGTATTGGATGCTGTAACTGGTCTCTCTCACCGAGTTGTAACTGAAGCAAAAGCAAAAGAAGATCTCTCTAAGCAACCACGAGTTCTTGTCTGTGACGACGCCGGTAACCCAATTGTCGTTCCAGGTACTAAACGTATTGCTTCGTATACACTACCTGTTGGTGCGAACATTGTAGTGAATCCGGGAGATAAAATTGACGGTGGTTTCGTAATCGCAAAAGTTCAGCGTGAGTCTACAAAAACAAAAGACATCACCGGGGGTCTTCCTCGTGTTGCTGAACTCTTCGAAGCAAGAAAGCCGACAAACTCTTCACAGATCGCGGACATCGCCGGAACTATCGAGTACGGTCCTGAAGTTCGTGGATCACGTAAGATCATCATTAAGCCTGAGGACGGTTCAGAGCCGGTTGTTTACACAATTCCAAAAGGTCGCTATGTGATCGTTAACGAGGGTGACTATGTTCGTCCAGGTGACCAAATCATGGATGGACCTACTAACCCACACGATATTCTTCGTGTTCTAGGTGAGAAAGCGGTTGCTCGTTATATCACTGACGAAATCCAGGAAGTTTACCGTCTTCAAGGTGTTAAAATCGATGATAAACACATTGAAGTAATCGTTAGCCAGATGTTGAAGAAAGTTGAGATCACAAGCCCAGGCGATTCAGTATTCGTTGAAGGCGATTCAGTTACTAAAGCTGAATTCCTAGATGAAAATGAGCGTCTAATCGCTTCTAACGGTCAGCCAGCTTCTGCTAAGGCCCTTCTCCTTGGTATTACAAAAGCATCATTAACGACTGAGTCGTTCTTGTCTGCTGCGTCATTCCAGGAAACAACTAAGGTTCTTACTCAGGCAGCGCTTGAAGGTAAGAAAGATGAGCTTCGCGGTCTTAAAGAAAACGTGTTGATGGGCCGACTTATTCCGGCTGGTACTGGTATCCCTAGATATAAGGATTTCCAGGCAGATATCGCCAAGGAAGAGAACCCTTTCAGCATGAGTCTGTAGGATTTAAATTAAACTTGTATTAGCCAGTGCGTTCTGTTAAATACACTGGCTAATCTCTAAAACTTTGTAAGGATTTTAAGTATGCCTACTATTAACCAATTAGTGAGAAAAGGTCGCGATCTTCAAAAGACGAAGACTAAATCTCCTGCACTTGAGGGTTGTCCTCAGCGCCGTGGTGTTTGTACTCGTGTTTATACGACTACTCCTAAGAAACCAAACTCTGCTCTACGTAAAGTATGTAAAGTTAAGCTCACTTCTGGTTACGAAGTTATTTCGTACATCGGTGGTGAAGGTCACAACTTGCAAGAGCACTCAATCGTCCTTATTCGTGGCGGTCGAGTAAAAGATCTTCCAGGTGTTCGTTACCACACAGTTCGTGGAGCACTAGATGCTTCTGGTGTTGAAAAACGCCGTAAGCGCCGTTCTCTCTACGGTGCTAAGAAACCTAAGAAATAATTTGAGGTAAATATGTCTCGTAAACACCAAGCTCCCGTAAGAGAAGTACTTCCTGATCCGAAGTACAATGATATTCTCATTACAAAAGTGATCAACACTCTTATGTACGACGGTAAAAAGTCTACAGCAGAAGCCATCTTCTACGAAGCAATGGACTTGATCGAAAAGAAAACTGGCGAAGAAGGTATCAAAGTCTTCAAAAAAGCTATGAACAACATCAAGCCAGCTGTTGAAGTTAAATCTCGCCGTATCGGTGGGGCAACTTACCAAGTGCCTATCGAAGTACGTCCTAACAGAAAGCAGTCTCTTGCTCTTCGTTGGTTACGTGACTACTCTCGTACACGCGCTGGAAAAACTATGGTTGATAAACTTGCAGACGAGCTAATCGATGCAGCTAACAACCGTGGTGGTGCTGTTAAGAAACGTGAAGACGTTTACAAAATGGCAGAAGCTAACAAAGCTTTCGCTCACCTTAAATGGTAATCTAGTTTTTTTAAATTACTTGAAGGGCCGTCTGCAAAGGCGGCCTTTTTTTTTGTTTTCGAGAGAAAGTTCACATGAAGGCAGCTGAGTTACATAGAGTTCGAAACATCGGAATCATGGCCCACATCGATGCGGGTAAAACGACAACTACAGAACGTATTCTTTTCTACACTGGAAAAAACTATAAAATTGGCGAAGTTCACGAAGGTACAGCGACTATGGACTGGATGGTCCAGGAGCAGGAACGTGGGATCACGATCACTGCAGCTGCTACGACTTGTGAATGGAACAAACATATCATCAATATCATCGATACTCCGGGACACGTAGACTTCACGATTGAAGTTGAACGTTCTCTTCGAGTTCTAGATGGCGCAGTTGGTGTGTTCGATGCTGTATCAGGCGTTGAACCACAATCAGAAACTGTATGGGGTCAGGCAGACAAATATCACGTTCCACGAATTGCATTCGTGAACAAGATGGATCGTGTTGGTGCTGACTTTCTTAACTGTATTACAGAAATCAGAGAGAAATTAGGGAAGAAAGCGGCAGCTATTCAGATGCCGGTTGGTGCTGAGGAAAATTTCACAGGACTAATCGACCTTCTCACTCTCAAAAAATATACATGGGCCGGAAATGATCAGGGCGAAAAATTCACCCTTACTGATCTGGAAGGTTCTGAGCTCGATGAAGCGAAACTTTATCGTGATGAACTTCTTGAGCATCTAGCAGACTATGATGACAAACTAGCTGAGGACTACCTCGGTGGCGCAGAGATTTCTGCATCCGATATGAAGAAGGCCATCCGCGAAGCTGCTATTAAGCACGGATTCATTCCTGTACTTTGTGGTTCTGCTTTCAAGAATAAAGGCGTTCAGACACTTCTCGATGCTATCGTAGATTACCTTCCATCTCCGCTCGATAAAGGCGAAGTGAAAGGTCACGATGCGAAAGACACTGAGAAAGAACAAACTCGTAAGCCGGATGAGAAAGAACTATTCTCAGCTCTCGCATTCAAAATTGCTTCTGATCCATTCGTAGGTCAAATCACATTCATAAGAATTTACTCTGGAGAGTTGACTGCCGGAACTCAAGTCTACAATCCACTTGAGAAGAAGAAAGAGCGTATTAATAAAATTCTTCAGATGCATGCTAACAAGCGTACTGAGCTTGAGACAGCATCTTCAGGTGATATCGTAGCTGTCTCTGGTTTAAAGTTCACAACGACAGGACAAACTCTGTGTGCTGAACACAAACCAATCATTTTCGATTTGATGGAATTCCCGGAAACGGTGATTTCGATCGCAATTGAACCTAAGACTTCAGCTGACGAAGAAAAACTCCAGAAGACCCTCGATTACCTTAAAATCGAAGATCCTTCATTCAATTACAGAAATAACAAAGAAACAGGTCAGCTACTCATCTTCGGGATGGGGGAGCTTCACCTGGATATTATTACTGACCGATTAGAACGGGAATTCAAAGTGGGAGTGAACAAAGGTTCGCCTCAGGTTTCTTACCGTGAATCAGTCAGTGGTTCTGCGAAAGCTTCAAACACGTTCTCAAGAGAACTTGCCGGTAAGAATCAGTTTGGACAGGCAACTGTTCACGTTGAGCCTCTGGAAGGCAGCCTTGAGCTCAAGGTGGAGTTTAAAAAGAAAGACAAGGCTGTGCCTGAGGAAATCTATGAAGCCGTTAGACGCGGTATTATGGATTCGGCTCCAGGTGGCGCCATGGCCGGTTACCCGCTCATCGGAATTAAAGCAATAGTTGAGTCAGTTGAATTTAATGAAGCAGAAAGTTCAGATGTCGCATATACTATCGCAGCTTCAATGGCATTTAAGGAAGCCTGTACTAAAGCAGGCCTGGTTCTCATGGAACCTATCATGGGCCTCGAAGTAATCACTCCAAGTGATTACGCAGGTGATGTGATCGCGGACGTGAATGCAAAACGCGGACGCATTCTTGGTATTGAACCAAAAAATAATAAAGACGTTCTCAAAGCGGAAGTTCCGCTCTCAGAAATGTTCGGTTACAGTACGCAACTTCGTTCTAAGACCCAAGGACGAGCTAGCTTTACTTTAACTTTTAAATTGTACGAACCATTAACTCATAACCAAGCAAAAGAAATTCTACAGAAACGTGGGATTTACATTTAAGGAGAAGCCACATGGCTAAGGAAAAATTTGATCGTAGTAAGCCGCACGTAAACATCGGTACTATCGGTCACGTAGATCACGGTAAAACAACACTAACTGCTGCTATCACAATGACGATGGCAAAAGTATACGGCGGAACTGCAAAGTCTTACGCTGATATTGACTCTGCTCCTGAAGAGAAAGCTCGTGGTATTACAATTAATACTGCACACGTTGAATACTCAACAGCTAACCGTCACTACGCTCACGTAGACTGTCCGGGACACGCCGATTATGTTAAAAACATGATTACTGGTGCTGCTCAGATGGATGGCGCGATCTTAGTTTGTTCAGCTGCTGACGGCCCTATGCCTCAGACACGTGAGCACATCCTTCTTGCTCGTCAAGTTGGTGTTCCAGCGATCGTT
>JBEIQF010000415.1:0-2835 GCA_040376635.1 Halobacteriovoraceae bacterium | reverse complement strand
GTGATTCCAGAGATGGATCCGACAAAACCGGCGCAGTGTGATCCGAAAAAAATTGTTAAGAACATTCTTGATCACAATATTACGTTTGTTGCTGGTTCTCCCTCAATCTGGGAAAGAGTCGGGAAGTATTGTCTTGAGAAGGGGATTCAGCTTCCGTCTGTGAAACAAGTCGTGATGTTTGGTGCTCCTGTGAGAGCAGAAATTCACGAGATGTATAAAAAGATTCTTGTTTCAGGAGATACATACACTCCTTATGGAGCAACGGAATGTTTACCAGTGAGCCTCATTTCAGGTTCTGAAGTTTTGAAAGTTCATCTGCCAAAGATGATGAAAGGCTTTGGCACTTGTATTGGTAAGGCCGTTCCGGGTGTGACAATTAAGATACTTAAAACTACGGATATTCCTGAGGTCACTTTGAATGAGCTTCAGAACGGAGACATTGGAGAAATCGCTGTTAGCGGTCTTCAAGTGACTCCCGGGTATTTTGGTCTCGACGAAGAAACTGCGAAGGCGAAAATTAAAATTGATGGCGTTCTCTGGCATCGCATGGGTGATGTTGGCTGGATGGATGAAGATAAAAATTTGTGGTTTCTTGGCCGCAAAACTCATCGTGTAGATTCAGAAAGCACAACTTATTATTCCATCCAGATGGAAGCGATTTTCAATCAACATCCGAAGATTCGTCGATCAGCACTTGTGAAATTGAATAAAGGCGGGATCGTTGTTCCGGGTCTCGTGATTGAGAGACATGATAAATCGACAAAAATGACTGATGGATTCTACAAAGAGCTTCTCGCCATGAAAGAGAATGCAGAATTTACGAAAGACATTGCTGCCTTTTTTCTTCATCCCGATTTTCCGGTGGATGTTCGTCATAATATTAAAATCGATCGTACAAAATTATCTCATTGGGCACAGGAACGTTTTAGTCAGGTTTAAAACACTGTGACTTGTCATACTTCCTATCTAACAGGATTATTTTACTTGGAGGATTCTTATGTCTACTGAAGTGAAAGTGATTCGTGTTTTATATCTCGTTATTCTGTCTTTGGCGCTAATCACATTTGTTTCACCTTTCTTTATCTCCATCATTTTTGCAGCGACTGTATCGCTTGCGATGTTTCCGCTTCTCCTAAAACTTGAAAATAGAGGCATGGGAAGAAAGCGTGCCGCTGCATTATTAACAACGCTTTTTACGATCGTTATTTCCATTCCATTGTTTTTCTTTCTGATTAAAGGAACAATTGCAGTCACTGGCCAGCTTGAAAAAATGGCGATCAATGAGAAGATTCGTGATCAGGGTGTGACGGAACTTGTTTCTGATTTAAGACATGATTTTGTCGTTCAGATTCACAAGTACTCTGCAAAGTATGAATTCCTGAGCTTTCTGAATGAGAAGAAAATTGAAAGTTATCTCACGATGATTAATAACTTCCTTCTGACTTTTTTCCAAGGTCTTGCAACAAGTCTTCCGACTGTATTTATTCTTCTCTTGATCATGGTGTTGTGTACGTATTCATTTCTTAAAAATGCACACAACGTGAGGAACTTTTTCCAGAAGATTACCGGCTTCTCAGATGAGAAGATGGATCGACTGGTTCAGATCTACATCATGGGTTCGCGTCAGGTTTATATTTCCAACATTGCTACTGGTGGGATTCAATCCATCATTGTGGCAACTGGTGTGGCCCTACTTGGTCTTGGTGACTGGTTTCTGGTTTTCTTTGTGACATTGATATTATCATTTATCCCGGTGATTGGCGCGGCACCAGTGGCGTTTCTTTTTGCCTTGCTCGGATTCTTTAAAGGAAACAATACTGCTGCGATTATTCTCGTAGTCCTTGGAGGATTTACCGGTGTCATTGATAATCTTTTGAGACCGTGGCTTGCGACTTTTGGTGAGAGTAAAATTCCGCCAATCGTTGCTTTTGTCTGCGTGATCGGCGGTGCTTTGTTACTTGGGTTTCCAGGGCTCTTTATTGGACTTCTTGTAGGCTCGATTGCCTATGATACACTTCCGATTTTCTGGGATGAATTACATTCCAAAAAATAATTTAATCTGATTCAAAACATCATCTCGGATTGAATCTTTTTCCATGAGGATCTCATGGAAGGCATCCGGGATATGAATCAATTCGCACTTACTTCCTTTCTGGCAGAATGAATTCTGTCTTCCCGGTTTCACGGTTTCATCGAGTCCTGCTTGAAACATGAGGACCGGGGTTTCAAGTTTTATCTTATCTATGTCTTTTGTCGCAAGAAGAGATTCGTGGACCCATCTTGCAGTCGGGCCCCCTACTACAAGCGCCGGATATGAAACAAAAATATGTTTTGAAACATCAAAACGCGCCGGAGAGTGAGTGTAAGTGTTTGTATCAAAGACATCAGTCTCTGGTTTGTATGGGCCATAATCAGGAGCGTAGTTATTGCCTTTCCCAACACTCACGAGAAGTTTTGCGTAATAGCGGGCAATTGTTTCTGAATAAGGAGCTGTGTTCATTTCCATCATCGGTGCAATCAAAACGGCCTTTGTGAAAACTGTTTTGTGACGATTCATATAATGAGTCGTGATAGCACCACCCATTGAATGAGCGATGAGATAAACCGGATTAGAAGATGTGTGAACAATCTGATTCATGAAGAGTTCAAAATCGGTCACGTAGTTTTTAAATTCCTTCACATGACCTTTGTTAGTGTCAGCGAGAAGTCTTTGAGATTCACCCTGGCCTTGGTGGTCCATGATGAAGATATTGAATCCGGAGTCTTTCAGGTCATAAATAAGCTCAGCATATTTGAGTGCTGGTTCTGTTCTTCCCGGAACAATCACAAGAGATT
>JBEIQF010000500.1:0-1744 GCA_040376635.1 Halobacteriovoraceae bacterium | reverse complement strand
GCGATGATGCCCGGACGCTCAGTCGCGTGATGTCCGCCTGCGAAGTAATGAATGCCGGCTTCGATAGAATCGTGCCAGTTGTACTCAGATATCTCCCCCGTGAGATAAGCATCGAGTCCTTCTTTCATGGCCTCAGGCCACTCGTTGTTGGCGCCACCAGTGATAATGCCCATTTTCGAGATCATCTTATTTTCATCAGGAGTTGCAAGGATGACTTGATGACGGAGAGTCTTTTCAAGTTTTGCTTTGAGATCTTTTGCGGAAACGGGAGTTGAGAATTCACCTTTAGCGCCCATCGGTTGGCGCTTGTAGAGGGCGAACGGGGCAGTGCTAGTGAGACCGATCTCTTTGGCCAGGGCCGCGGCATTTCCGACTTCAGCGTGAGCATCAAGAGGTAAGTGGTAAGCAAAGAGGTTCAGGTCGTTTTTCACGCAAAGTTTTACGCGCTCCCCCCAACCGCCGGTGATGGTTCTGGCACCTTGGTGTTTCCAGAAAATTCCATGATGCACAATAAGGGCATCGGCCTTCCAGTTAATCGCTTTTTGCAAGGAATCTTGAGTAGCAGAGACTGCAAACGCAACCCGTTTAATTGAGCTTTTTCCCTCTACCTGAAGACCATTCGGGGCGTAGTCCTCGAAGAGTGATGGTGAGAGGAGTTGATTCAAATAATTTAGAATGCTGCTTTGAGATTCTGTCATGGTGATTCCTTTTCAATTACCACTAATTTTAATACAATTTTGCTGTCTTAAACAAAGGATTCCACGATGAAATTCAAACCCGGTCTTGTCTATGGCACCCAGCTCACTGAGCTTTATCAATATGCTAAGGAAAATAAGTTCGCGATCCCAGCTGTTAACGTTATCGGAACAGATTCCGTAAACGCAGTTCTTGAAACGGCAAAAGCGGTGAACTCACCGGTCATCATTCAATTCTCAAACGGCGGCGGTCAATTCTATGCCGGTAAAAGCTTAAAGCTTGATAATGATAAGGCAGCAGCACTTGGAGCAATCTCTGGTGCTCACCATATCCAGATGATGGCAGAAGCTTACGGCGTTCCAGTCATCGTTCATACAGATCACGCTGCTAAAAAACTTCTTCCATGGATCGATCACATGGTGGCAGCTGCAGAAGTTCACTACAAAACACACAAGAAGCCACTTTTCTCATCTCACATGCTCGATCTTTCAGAAGAGTCTCTTGAAGAGAACGTGGAAATTTCAACGAAGTACTTCAAGAAGATGAATGCTTTTGAAACAGGTATTGAAATCGAGCTTGGTGTAACAGGTGGGGAAGAAGACGGAGTGGATAATTCTGGTATCGACAGTTCGAAACTTTACACTCAGCCAGAAGATGTTGCTTACGCTTATTCTCACCTTCGTGAAGTTGGTGCAAATTTCTCAATCGCTGCTTCATTCGGTAACGTTCACGGTGTTTATAAGCCAGGTAACGTAAAACTTTCTCCGATCATCCTGAAAAACTCCAACGAGTTCGTTCAGAAAAAATTCGGAACTGGTCCTAAGCCGGTTTCATTTGTGTTCCACGGCGGTTCAGGTTCACTTCAATCTGAGATTCGTGAAGCTATCGATTACGGTGTGATCAAGATGAACATCGATACAGATATGCAGTGGGCCTTCTGGGAAGGTGTTAAGAACTTTTACGAAGACAAAAAAGCTTATCTTCAGGGACAGCTCGGAAACCCTGAAGGTCCTGAAGCTCCCAACAAGAAATACTACGATCCACGCGT
>JBEIQF010000139.1:0-8144 GCA_040376635.1 Halobacteriovoraceae bacterium | reverse complement strand
TTGCATTCAGTTGTTTTGTTACGTATTCGTTCGGATCTTTTTCATCCTCATCGAACATTTGTTTCATCCCTTTTGCTCTCTTCTCAAGAACTGCTTTTGTGTTAGCAGAAGCAGTCTTCGCGTATGGAGAAAGGATCTTCGGAGTCATGAAGAAGAGAAGGTTAACTTTTTCAATTCTTCTCGACTTGTTCTTGAAGAGCCATCCAAGAACCGGGATATCACCTAGAATAGGTACTTTCGCATTATCAATTGATTCACGGTCACGAAGCATACCGCCCATCGCGATTGTATCTCTGTCACGAACCATAACTTCAGTGATCGCAGAACGAGTCGTAGTCGGAAGACCCACGCCTGAGTTCGGATCGCCGGTACCTTTAAAGTCATCAATCTTCTGATTGATTTTAAGTTTCACAAATCTTGTTACTTTGTTGATCTGTGGAGTGATCTTTAAAGAGAGTTTTGCTTCTTGTGGAGTTGAACTGAAGTTCTGCACACCACCCTGGGCAATTGTAGAGTTACGAACCTGAACCGTATCACCGATTTCAAATGTAGCTTCTGTATTATCAAGTGCCAAAATTTGCGGAGTAGCAAGAATGTTTGTGCTTGAGTGAGAAGCAACTGCTTTGATGAAAGCGTTTACTGCGTTCACTTTAGCTGTACCGGCAGCTTGTCCGTTTGCACCAGTCACTGGAATATTACGAGTTGGCCCGAGACCGAATCCACCGAAGAAACCTCCGAGTGAAGTAGGGCGACCAGTTGCGATCAAGCTAAGAATGTCTGAGCTTGCACCAGTGAATCCTGAACGCTGAACAGCTCCTTGTCCATAAGCTCCGACGTATTCAACACCGAATGCTCTGTTCTTCGTGACGTTGGCCTCTAGAATCATCCCCTCAACATAAACCTGGTCTCTGGGAATATCAAGTCTTCCAATCACGTCTTTAAGAGTCAACCAATCCGTAGGAGAGGCTGTTACTACAAGAGCATTATTGTTTTTATCTGACGTGATTTTTACTTCAGCAGAGAAAATTGGATTTTCGCCAGCTCCGCCGCCGCCGAAAGAAGTGAATCGGCTTGCTCCACCAGCACCAGCAGCTCCACCTTTATCTACAGCACCAGATACAATAGAAGAGAGAGTCTTAGAAAGTTCTTCTGAATCACCGTAGTTAAGATAGTAAACGTGAACGCGGTTTGAACTTGATGAAACAAGTTTTACATCCAGCTTGTTGATCAGATCACGCAACTGTTTAGCGCCTTCGCCGTTTGCCATGGCGATGATAGAGTTCGTTCTAGGTTCAGCAATAATTCTTGAGATCATAGAAGTCGAATCATTACCACCGGAAGATCCAGTAAATCTTGGAGTAGCTGTTCCAGCTCTTCCGGCCGCAGCACCTGAGCCACCTTTAAGAATACTATCGAGAAGCTTTGCAATTTCCTGCGCAGATGAATTCTTAACTTTTACGATCTGAAGTGTTTCTTCGTGACCAGGAACATCGAGGAACTTAACCATTTTTGCAAGACGGTTAATGTTTGAACCTGTATCAGCGATGATGATGGTGTTTGTTTGCTTGATATCAATAATTCGTCCGTAACGAGACATGAAAGGACGGAAGTTACGGGCAATTTCAGCTGCTGAAACTGACTTCAGAGAGATAACTCTCATCACGTAGTTTTCAGTATCAGGAGTGTAGTTACCTGTATAAATTTTTGTCGGAGTGTAACGGATATCACGAGCGTTGATGACTTTATAGAATGCACCAGTCTTGATGAGTGAGTAACCGGCCATGTTCAAAGCAGCTAGATAAGCTTTCCATGCATCACCTACAGTAATAGGAGTAGGAGCGATAATTGAGACTTTACCTTTAACATCTTTATCAAGGATCAGGTTGATACCTGTAAGTTTCTGCATGTGTTTTGTGATTTCCATGATGTCAGTATCAGGGAAGTCAAAGCTCTCAACGATTTCCGGACCGAATGCAGTTTCAGGATTCAGGTTTACGTATTTGTTGCTCTTTGGTTGAGCATTCTTTTGCGGAGACGGGCGATCACCAAAAGTTGTTTCGTTCGCTTCATCATCAGCATCAGGTTCAAATGCAGAATCATTTTCAGTTTCTTCCGGAACGTCAGCTGCTTCAGAAGCTGCTTCGATATTCTCAGCAGCTTTTAGTGCCGCTGCTGCATCTTCTGCTGACATAGATTCAATGTCAGTTGAAGTTGGTGCTGAACCATCCGTAGCTGCCGGAGGAGGAGTGCCGTTTCCAGGGTTTGTATTAAATCTCGTTTGCGAACGATATTTATTGAATTGGGCCTGGGCTTCGTAGCTACCCAACAGGAGAGAGACAAAAAGCATACTGCTTAAAAAGTGCTTTTTCTGACGTCTTGTCTTCATTATAGCTCTTCCTTATTTCTTGATGGAGTACTCTTGTACAGAGTCTGTCCCTTCACGCTTCACACCGAGCGAAAGGTTATCCAAATTTTTAATTCGTGCAAACAATCCCATGACTTCATTCATGTCGTAGATTGGTTTTCCATTAATTGACGTAATGATGTCCTGATCCTGAAGACCAAGATAAGGGAAGATTCCCTGAGGATCCATTTCTGTCAGCTTAAACGACAGAGATCCATCAGGATTCTGAATCTTGATGGCGCGCGCCTGAGTTAGAATCGCAGCAATATCTTTCATCTTCTCATCAAGAAGAGCTTTCGAAATGGCAAACTTGTTACCAACGTTATCAATCCCTGACATCTTTTTGTTAGCTTTAAACTGACGGCTCTGAGAAGGAGACATCACTGAAATAGGCGAGCGAGTCTCACGAGCTTTGTCAGATGCGATGGATTCACATACACCAGATTCAAGATTTTTTACGAGGATTTCAAGGCGCGTGATCTTGAAGATTTTCGCCATGTCTGAAATCTGATCACCTTCACGAACTTCCTGAAGTGAACGATCGCCACGAACCTGAACTGAAGCAAGAGACTTGATCGTATCCTGAAGCACGATTGTGTTCACAAGCTTGATAGGAAGTGAACTTTCCTGAGTTGCTTCTTCACACTTTGTATCAGCGAGTTTTTTCTTCGTTCCAAGACCTGAGTTTGTGCGGAAAATGTTGATGCTTCTTACCTGATTCAAAGTTCCAGGATTGAAGTCATTATCCATGTCGATATCAACAACAAAGTCTTTTGCTGAATCAACAGCTGGAGGACCTTTAAGAGCGAGAGCAGTCACTTTACCGATGGTGTAAGTAAGACCACAAATGATCGCCACGAGTGAAACCTGGTGAATTGTTTCACGAGCTTCACGAGAGAGAAATTTTTCAACGTTTTTGCTTAGGCTTGGAGAGAGAAGGCTGATGCCTTCACCAGATTTAGACTTGAATCCTTCAGGCAATTTCCATTCACGAACATTCACATTTCCGAACTTCGTTCGAATGCCAGAAACAGATTGAGAAAGTTTGTCTTTCCATGATGGTTTCATTGAAACAGGAAAAGGAGTCTCTCCAGTCTTATCTTCTTCATCGAGAGATGGAATAACTTCGTCTTCAGTTTGTTTCTTTCTGAATGATGGAATCGTAACTTTGAATTTATCTTTCCATGATGCTTTTGGTGCAACTTCAGTATCTTCTTCATTCAAATCAGGAAGTGGTGTTTCACCAGTTTTATCTTCTTCACCTAAACCTGTTTCAGAATATTCTTCACCCGATTCTACATCGAGAATTTCATCCTGATCAGAAGAGTCACTTGAACTCTTTCGTTTGAGAACATTTTTAAGGAAGTCTTTGAATTTATTTATCATCAATTTATTGTCATCAAATTTAATGTGATGTGCAAGCACTCAAGAATCGATTTAAATTGAAGTGATATGATCAGGAATTCGTCTGATAAAAACAGTCTTGTTTGTCTTAAGCTTATTGATCCAAACGGGCCAGATTTTCTATACTTTTATTTAGGTACGACATTATAATGTCAGAGATAACTTTTCATTCTTCAAAGAGGCCTTATGTCAGCAAATGAAAATCAAAAAGAAATACCTTCTATCGTAGCAGCTATGTTTTACGGTGAAGTTCATGAGGAAGAAGTCTTCCCGTTCCCGCATTTTTCAGAAAACCAGGTCGAAATGGCAAAGGCCATGACAGATGCTGTAGATAAGTTTGCGGCGACAAATATCGATTCTGTGAAACTGGATAAAGAAGCGAAAATCCCGGCAGAAGTCTTACAAGGTCTTGCAGGGCTAGGTCTTTGCGGTCTTGGTGTAGGCGAGGAGTATGGCGGTCTCGGTCTTGATACGACACTTTATGCGAGAGTTTTCTCACAAGTTGCAGGAATCGACGGTGCCGTAGCAACAACTTTGGGTGCTCACCAGTCGATCGGTTTCAAGGCACTTATTAACGAAGGGAATGAAGAGCAGAAGAAATTCTGGCTTCCAAAACTCGCTTCAGGCGAAGTTTTCGCAGCTTTTTGTTTAACTGAGCCGGGTTCTGGTTCGGATGCTTACTCAATTAAGACAAAAGCAGTTAAGAACGCTGATGGTACATACACAATCAACGGTAACAAACTTTGGATTACAAACGGCGGTCTCGCTGGTTTCTATTCAGTGTTTGCAAAAACTGAACATGATGACGGTAAAGGCGGCAAGGTTGAGAAGATCACATGCTTTATCGTAGAAAAAGAAAGAGAAGGTATCTCTTTCGGTGAAAAAGAAGACAAGATGGGTATCCGCGCTTCTGAAACTCGCGCGGTTTATTTTGATAACGTCAAAGTCCCTGCTTCAAACATCATCGGCGAACCTGGAAAAGGTTTTAAGATCGCGATGAATGTTCTGAATACAGGCCGACTATCTCTTGGATCTGGATCAGTAGGCGGGATGAAAATGATCCTTAAGCTTGCTGCTACTCAGGCCAAGACTCGTAAGCAGTTCGGTTCTTCAATCGATCAGTTCGGTCTTATCCAGGAAAAACTTGCGACGATGGCAGCTAACATCTACGCATGTGAGTCTATGGTTTACATGACAACTGGTAAGATTACGCAAGGGATGCATCAGTTCGAGCATGAATCTGCAATTTGTAAGGTTTATTGTTCTGAAAAACTTTGGGACACAATTGATAAAGCAACTCAGATCGCTGCTGGTAACGCTTATATGAAGGAATATCCTTATGAACGTATCATGCGTGACTGTCGTATTAATCTGATCTTCGAAGGAACGAACGAAATTCTTCGTATCTTCACGGCACTTTCTGGTCTTAAGGGTCCTTCTGATGATCTGAAAGAACTTGGGAAGATTGCAGATGTATCAAAAGCGATTCAGGATCCTATCAAGTCTCTTGGTGTGCTTTCTAACTTCGCTAAGAAGCGTGTAAGTAAGAAGTTTGGTTCAAAAACTCTTACAAAAGTTCACCCTTCACTTGAAGGCCATGCTAATCACTTCTCAACTTCATTGAAAGATTTCTCAATCGCTGTTGAAAACACAATCATCAAGCACGGTAAGAACATTATCGGTAACGAACTTCTTCAGCTTCGTATTGCTAACATGGCCATTGAACTTTATGTTCAGCTTTGTACGCTCTCTCGTACAACTGCGATCCTGAACAAGCCTGAAGTTTCTCAGAGTGATAAAGACTATGTGACTCTTATGACTGAACTTATCATGAGAGACAGCCGTCAGTCGTTCACGAAGAACTACAAGCGTCTTGGTTCAAGCTACGACAAACTGATTCCAAAAATCTCTAAAGCTGTAAGTGAAAGAGAAGGCTTCGGTTTTGACATCATTGATTTCTAATTTTAAAGGAAGGCTCGCTCACGCGGGCCTTCTTTCACTCTTTCTAATTTCCTGTTCATCTGTTCCCAAAAAAAGTGCTGATGAAGAATCCATCAAGCTCGCCGAGGAACTCGATTCTCTTTCCAAAAAAGTTCAGGCAACAAACTACGGTCCCACTCTGAAAGAGAGTGATGCTTTCCTTGATAAAACAAATGAATATGGTCTCGGTGGTCTTTACGCCGTGACATTCAATGCCATCGACATCAACTTCGACGGCTTCACGGATCTCGTTATTCTTCCCACCTATTATTCACGTCCTAAATTCTATATCTGGAACAAAGCTGCCAATAAGTTTGAGTTCTGGTCACATGACCCGCTCCCGCTTGATTTCAAGGCGAGCTTCATGCTTTTCTACGACATGAACAAAGATAAGATTCCAGATCTCATCTCTGGTGTTCTTAACCAGCGAAGTGAAGTGAGCAAGATTCCTCTTAAAATCTATTACGGTGAGATGTGGTCGGGAAAACTTCTCTTTAAGGAAGATTCCAAAGCTTTCACATCCCCGGTTGAACCAACTTCAGGACTCACAGTCATTGATTATGATCTTGATGGATGGCCTGACTTATTTGTTTCAAACTGGTTTGAAAATAAAAACGGACAATACCTTCCTGTTGCTGACAGACTCCTTCGCAACAACAAGGGTAAATTTGAAGACGTATCCTCTGTTTTAAGAGGTGAGCAGGATAAACTTTCTTCTCACTTGTTCCCACCGAATGCAAAACCAACGTATGGTGCTTCCACGTGTGACATCGACCAGAATGGATTTCCGGATATCATGACTGTGTCTTCATCGGGTCATAAAAATAAACTATGGATGAACCTCAAAGAAGCGCGCACTGGTGACAGGATGATGGAAGACATCGGGACCATCTCAAACTATGCGTCTGATCCGGATGGAAGCCTTATTCCCACTGGTGGTGGTCGATCCTTTTTCAGTGCATGCACGGACTACAATGATGATGGCATTATGGATATTTTCCTCGGCGAACTCTCTCATGCCTACGATAATGAATCGGTTGATCGCTCAAGTATCCTCACTGGTTCAAAAGAAATTTACCCACCGTACTTCCTGCGCACTGAATATTTAAGTGACGTGACTTCTGAGTCCTGGAACCAGGGTGACAGAAGAGGGGCGTGGGTGGATTACAATAACGACGGACGAGTGGATCTGCTTGTCGATAACTCTGGATTCCCTCCGTATTCAAGACTTGTGATGTTTGAGCAGGATGAGACTAAAGCGTTTGTGAACGTCGCTTCTCAGCTAGGTATTGATGTCGTGAACCCAACCGGAACAGTCACTCTCGACGTGAATCGTGACGGAAAAATGGACATTCTCACATCTCAGAACAACGTCAGGAAGGCCGACATTCCTCCAAGACTCTACTTCTTTGAAAACAATCAGAAACTCGTAGGAAAACGTGCGATCAAAGTTCATGTGAATGGAATTAAATCCAACACTGAAGCGATTGGTGCGATGGTCATGCTCTATACTCAAACGAAAACAAAAAAAATCGTTCAGCGCAGATGGGTTGAATACACTCAGGGCGGACTACCTTCACAAAATGAAAGTGGCGTTCATTTCGGCATCAGCGAAGGTGTTGAAGTTGTCGGAGTGAAAGTCAGATGGCCGTATGTTCACAAACAAGGATTTGGTCAGGGAAATGTAATCGAGAAACTTTACAGCCTTAAACACTATCAGGAAAAAGACCTGATTGAGATTACTGTCTGCGAAGATGGGAAGATTCTTTCAGGTAAAATCAGCTGTCAGTTCTAACGCAACTCTACATCTACCGGTAGATGTAGATCCGCATTATTTCTTTTTAATCAAATCAACCAATTGTTTTATATGATCTGGCATGTGCTGGAAGTTCAGACTTGAAAGGTGAATGTGCTGCTTTTGCATTCCTTTCACATCGTAAGACTTGAGATTCAAATCATCGACAACGTGATCAGGAACGATCGCAATCCCGACACCTTTTTTCACAAGTTTTAAAATCGTCGTGATGGAATTCACCACGATAATTTTCTGTGATCTTTTTTTGAAAAGCTGGAAGAGGTGATCCTGTTCTGAATACACGATCCACGTATACTCTGTGGCCTCTTTTGGATCAATGGCATTCTTGGAAACTAAAACCATTTTCTCTTCGAAGAGTTTCAAAGAACTCACGAGTTCAGATTGAATGTTTTCAGTCGTGAAGATGAGATCGTATTTTCCGTTGTGAAGTTTCTCTTTGAGTTTATCAAGGGAGTTCACTTCAACAGAAAGCTGATGCTTACTTTGTTTTGTGAAATCAACCATGACGTCGTTAAACCACGTTTCAAGAATCCCCTGGAG
>JBEIQF010000096.1:0-10575 GCA_040376635.1 Halobacteriovoraceae bacterium | reverse complement strand
TCTTTGTACCAGTCAGGGATGAAACTTGTGATTTCAATTTCAGACATTGGAAGTGAGCCGCCTTTCCACGTCTTGTTTTTTCCTCTCAGGTCCCAATACTTGTCGAAAGAACGGAAGATCTTTGTTTCGAAAGTTTGTTTTTCTTTCGTCACCGTGACTTTCAAATTTGCATTCATCGGAGTAGGTAAGACTCCGCAAAGTTCTTCAGCGTTTTTATTCACTTCAATTTCTTTTAAAACATTCTTTTTAAGATCCAGCATTCCATAAACTTTTTGATATTTTGGACATGCACACAGTGCCCCTACGGACAGCGTGCTCAAGAATGAGATGAAGATGATTTTGTGTAGCATTCAAACCTCCCTTCTATTCTAAGAGGAGAATGGCAAAATCCAAAGATATGGAATGTTTATGCCTCTATTATTATGAGAATTCAATGACTTATGAGTAATCTTAAGGTTCGCGTTGCTACGGTAAGTGTAAATGATAGTTGTCAAAGCACCCTAAGGGCACTGAACCTAGAAGGGTAAGTTCATTTTAAAAGGAGTTATCATGAAATCATTTCTAGCAGTGGCCCTACTCGTTTCTTCTGTGTCTGCAATGTCTGCAACAGTAAAAGTTACGTCTTTCAACTTCATCCGCACATCTAATGATGTTATGAGCCCAATCGCTGAGCTTTGTGGCCTTGTTGAAGGTGCAACAGCTTCTCCATCATTCATTCGCGTTCAAGTTGATCCTAAGTCAAACAAGCCGGCCTCTTACAATACAGTTGCAGGCACTGATGGAAAATTCTGCGTTTCAGTTGTTACTTACCGCGGAAATGCTGAAGTCTCTTTGTTCGGTGAGAAATCTATTGTCACTGCAAAAGCTGAATAGTAAATTTATACCCGAATCTGATTTCAGTTCGGGGGTATAGCTCAGCTGGGAGAGCGCTTGCATGGCATGCAAGAGGTCAGCAGTTCGATCCTGCTTATCTCCACCAAATTTCAAGTTAGTCGAAAGCTCGGCTGGCAAAATAAATAGGGAGTTGGCATTTACCAACTCCCTTTTTTTTGTCTGCTCTTTAAGACAATATTCGAAACTGACAAGTGGAGTTTGCAAGTTGTATAATAGAAAGTTCAACTCCATCTTCATCACTTCCCCTTGGCCCATCGCAAGTTGTTAATCAGTAAGTGTTTTGGTCTGCTTATTAGTATGAAAAAAATTATTCTCTTTTTTTTGATTGTGAGTGCTAGCTCTGCACTGGCCACAATACTTGTTCCGCTCAAAGACTCAAAGATTATTTTGGATGTTCCTTACACGATGGGTACTCATAAGTTAGAAGGCAAAGGCCTTTTAGGTACAGTTCATTTTGAGGAGAAAACTCTTACCATCAGAGAAGGCAGTTTAATTCTTAGAGTGGATAGTATTACAGGCGAGAAGAAGACGCTGCTCTGTCATATGAATGAAGCACTGACATTAGACTATGAGAAATCCGACTACCCGGAGGACCATGTCTGTGAAGATGACAAACTTCCGTCCGAAGGAAAGAATGCGCCTGTGTATTCTGAAATCATGGTCCAACTACTCAAACCCATTTCATTAGATGCCACAACTGCGACAGTTAGATGGACTATTCACGGTATTTCTCAAGAGCAGGAAATACCTGTTTCTATGAGTTGGAACAAGCAGAGTAGAAACCTCTCAATTAAGTCCAATTTCAACATCGATCGGAAAGACTACGACATCACGGTAAAGAAATTCCTTTTCATCGGTGTCGACGACAAGATCCCTCTCACAATACAGCTTGTTTTAGGAGAGAAGTAGCATGATTAAAATCGTAATGTTCATTGTATTTATTTCTTCAGCTTATGCCAAAACGTTCAACAGGATTGCCCTTAGTACTGGTGGGGCAACACGAGAACAGCAAGTTGCTCTCGACGGTAGTCGTTTCTGGCGGTTCAGTGATACGAGACTTTATTTCGGCACCGGGGTTCGTCTCACATCCCAGTGGTCACAGGGACAGAATTTCCGGACAGCACCGGCTGCACTGACTCGTGGACAGAGCGGTCTCGGAGCAATTATTAGGCCCGAGAAAAAGGAAAATATTGATGATTTGATTTTCTCAAACTCGCAAGTGACAAGTATTAACGTGCTTGCCCAGATTCTCTACAATTGGAATGAGAATTGGTCACTAGGTGCGAATATCGATCTCATTGGTGCGAGTTTCGGCAGGCTTCGGAAAGGGAAATACAATCCTAAGCGAGATGACGAAGACTGGCCTGATGAGGTGTCAGCAAGACCAACACCCTTTAATCTTCTGCTTGGTGACGACAATGACAAGGGTTCCCTTAATTCGGAAATCTATGTTCACCGCAATTTGAAGAATGGCTGGGGTATAAAGCTTGGAGTAGTACATGCCTTTAGTGAATATACTACGACAAGTAAGTTAAGAAAAAATAACGATCGATTCCGAAAAAAGAATTATCTTCCTACAATTGGTCTGACACGTTTCTTTTAATTCGGACATCTAAGGGTTTAGCATGCGTGAAACGGGTATAGTTATTTCAAAAAAGCGACTCTTGATCTTCGGGATTGTCTTCCTGGTGATGAACCTCTCTTTTGTTCCGCTGCTCGCAACTTATGGCCTGCAGGTTTGCCCAGTCCTACGGATAAATGGATTTTTTGTTGGGTGTACCTACACAGGATCATACGTTGCTATCGTCTTTATTTTGAACATGTTGATCACCTTTCTGCTTACGACTCCTAGAGGGCAGGCCATGCGGCTTTCTGGAAAAATCGTCTACCCTTTGATCTATGTTTTCGCATCGGTGCTTGCACTGTTTTTCCTACGGAGTGTTTGGCAAATGCAACACATCACTCAGGAATCACGTGCACCTCAAATACTTATTTTGGCCAGTTTCCTTCTCGGTCTCACGCAATACTACGGACTGTTTTGGGCAATCCCTCAGAACCAACAGAGTAGTGGCCCAAGCGGTCTCAAAACTCAGTGGATCAAACATTCTATAAGAGTGATGGCACCGGTTTTCGTAGCAATCGTCGTTCTCCTTCACTATATCCTTTCCCAACAGGCACAATTTCCCGATGTTCCATCTTCTAGACTGCGATTTAGCGATATGTCTGCAATTGTTTATTTCGTTACAAGCTGGATGGCAGTTACTTATCTATTTCATTTTCTTTCAGAAAAAGATTGCCTCGACCGAATTTATCTTCAACTTAATGACATTGAGTTGAAACAGCAGTCTTTCCAACGACCGGAAAGTAATTGGGGCCTATGGTCATTCCTCACATACAGACTCAATCAATTTTCAAATACCCTCGCTGAGAGGAATCGTCTGCTCAATTCTTTTTCTCGCTTTGTCGCTAAAAACGTTGCCGAGAAAGCTCTAGGAGAAGAACTTGACCGCACGAGTGGTCGAGAGGTTGAACTGACGGTGATGATGTCGGATATTCGAAACTTTACTGCCATGTCGGAGAGTCTTGCTCCCGACGAAGTTATCAATCTACTGAACCGTTATTTTTCTAAAATGATAGAGTCTCTTGGGGCGCACGGTATTATTATCGATAAATTTATAGGGGACGGAATACTTGCCTACGTTGAGCCTCAGGGGGACTCATCTAAGGAAAACTCACTGGCGATTATGGCCTCAAAAGCAATGCTACGTGAGCTCGAAGCGCTTAATTCTGAATTAGCTGAAACCGGATTGCCTAGGATTAACATTGGGATTGGCGTTCATCGTGGTAAGGTTGTCCAGGGTTTAATTGGCTCTTCTACCCGACTTGAACACACAATCATAGGTGACACGGTTAATCGGACGGCGCGGCTAGAATCCTTGTGCAAAGAGTTTGCTAAAGATGTCATTATTTCAAGCAGTGTTTTTGACCTGATGGCAATTGAATTCGTCGCAGACTTCGAACACCTTGGCAGTAGAAAAATTAAAGGGCTTCAAGAAGAAATGTCAGTATATGGAATGTAGAGAGCGAATATTATGATCTTTCTACGAAACTTGGAAATCGATTAATGAATGCAATTATTAATATTGGATTTTTAATCATTGCGATTTTATCATCCGTCGTCGCCACTATTATTCCTGTCAGTTCACGTATTGATCTTGAAGGTAACTACATCGGCATCAACTGTGATGCCTTCACTAAAGAGCCCATCCTCTGGACTCTGGCGCTTCTGCTGATAGCTGTTGTCTTCGTTATGAACTATCGATCGTTGGGATTTAAAGGCTGTCTAAAAAAACCTATGCCTATGATCACTTTGGCTATCTTGTTTTTAAGTATTAGTTTCAAATGGAATGAGTTCCAAAAGTTTGATGCTCAAACAAATTCTTCTTTTGAGTGCTTAAACTAATCCGACTTTTTGTTTCTCTCTATCTTCTTTCATAAGTCCAAGCACAAAGTACGCAAGCACTGCTCCCACAAATTGGGCAGCGATGAAAAAGAAAATGCCCGCAGGTGCCATTCCACAAAAAGTATCAGTAAAGCTTCTCGCGATTGTCACGGCCGGATTTACGAAGCCTGTCGAGGATGAGAACCAATATCCTGATGTGATATAGGCCGCAACAGTAAGGGGAGCGAATTCAACGCTCTTTTTGCCGGCCAGTGCGATGACACAGATGAGGCCGAAGGTTGCGATGAATTCTGAAAATACGAGATAGAAGCCTGTTCTTTGAGTTGTAGAAATCTGAAGGACAGGCATATCAAACATCAAGTGGACGACTGCGACACCTATGAGCGCTCCCGTTAATTGGGCAATCCAGTAAATGAAAAGCTCTTTTCTTTTAAGTTTTCCCCAAAGCATTTCAACAAGGCTGACAATTGGATTTAAATGAGCACCCGAGATATTCCCGAGAGATTGGATGAGAACAAACAGGCCGGCGCCGGTCGCAATCGAATTTGCCAGCAGTGCAAGACCTTCATTGTTCAAAAATAATGAGGAGGCCATGATGCCGGACCCGAAGACAATGACAACAAGAAACATAGTACCTAAGAGTTCTGCAACAAATTTTGATTTCATAAATTAAGTCCGGATGTACTAACTATTGTATTTAACTAAACGCTAAAAGATCATCGCCTTAAAGTCTAGGCACTATTCATAAGATCCTTAATAAGAATAAAGTTTTTTAAATATTTTGAGACGCTAACTTCTTAGATTTTGATACCGGCATTCTCTTGTAAGAGAAACTCATTAGCAGTGTGAATATTGCATCTCAATAGGGGCGTGAACATGGAATTCGACTACAAGATTAATGTGATGAATGAGTATCTGGTGATTACATTTAAAGGAAAGATTACGCGAGATTGTAAGGAGAACTGGCAATCCTGTCTTAATGAATGCCTCAGTCATAATGCCAAGAATGTGATCGTCGTTTTAAAAGATGTATTAAGCATTGATCATTCTATGTCGAGGGATTTTGCACTTTTTCAACAGGAGGTCCGAAAGAATAATAAGAGTTTTTATCTCATCGGAATCAAGTTGCAGTTGAAACAGGACCTAGATAGCAGAGGACTCGTACGTATCCATGAAATAAAGAATTCGATGGAGGAAATTCTAGCTCGCGCTGCCTGAAAGTAGTTTAGTTTTAAAATCATTCATGATCGCGTCCAGCGGAACATTCAGGTGATTCTGTTGTGAAAGGTAAAGTCCAAGATTTCCATTTAGTTCAATACAAACTAAAAATACGGGACTCAAACTGAACGCCGGAGCGATCATCTCAAAATCTTTCATTTGAAGTTCCGGTACTTCCCACTGACCCAGATGACTGAAGGTCATGGTTCTTTGAAATTTCGAAAAGAAGAAAGGTAAAAACTTTGAAAGGAGGGTCCTGCCAGTGAGATGGAGAAGTTTAAAGGCCATGAGGTGACCCCAGTAATCGACGGACTTGAGTTTCTCTTTCAGCATGGCCCCTACTTCGCCGGCCTTCAAGTCCGGAGTTATATAAAGATCAAGAAATGAAATATGATTTCCATGAATCCTGGTTGAGTCCGGTAAGGCAACCGGCAAAAGCCACCAAGCATTTTTACTTTTCTGGTAATACGGCATCGCTGCCTGGTTCAAGGTATAAATCAGGTGAGTCGTGAGGGATGTGGTAATCGTTGATTTGATCTTATCAAGGTCAGTTTTCTCGATAATCAGATTTGAGTATTTTTGAAGACTGGCCTTCTCTCTTCTAACAGGCCAGGTGGCCCTACTTCCCGGCATCACGGTCAGCCATTTTATCATAGAGATTAAACGTGACAAAAACGAAGGGCGTTTCCTGTCTGGATTAAGTCCGCTCTTAAATTTTAGTTTGTGAGTTTCGAGTGATTTCCTGAGACCCAACTGTCCATCCATCTCGTCATGGGGAATGGGATAGGATTTACCCTGGATGATAAAATAAAACTCCCTTTTGTCTCCTGCGAGAAAAAGGGAGTGAAAATATTTTCCAACTAAATCGATTCCTGGCAACTAGTTAAATCCTTTCTTCTCAAACACATTGTTGAAAGTGTTCACACCTGCGCGTATGTTCGTACACTTTTCTTTACAGGCATTGATCAAACCAGAGTTAAGTCCGTTTGCAATGTCTGAATTCTCATCTAGATGATAGTGTGTCTGGAAGATGAGTTCATCATAATTTGCAACCGGGCCTTGACCTTTCTCGGCACGTCTCGCGTTCAATTTTTCAAACTCTTTACGGCCTAGCCATAATAAGCTTAGAGTGAAGTCAGAAGTGGCGTTCCATGCGCCTTCAAGATACGGGTGATACATGCCGCGGTTTTCAGCGTCTTTTGCTTTGTTCTTCGAGAAGCCTTCAATCTCTTCATACATTTTTCTACGGTTTGCAACTCGTGTGGCAAAATAATCGGCCATTCCTTCAATCACCGGGACCGAGTGAACAGTCTTCATCGTATCTGACATCGCGATGTGAGCATACTCATGATAGATAACGTCCGGAATCATCGCTGTATCGATGTAGTAATACTTATTCATGAACCATTTATCCATGTGTTTTGTTACTTCGATCGCACCATAGAGAAGAGCAATGGCCCCTACTCTTTGTAAGGCCGAGTTTAGAACGGCTCCGTCAGCAAGACTTGGAGCTGCAATCAATGCGAGACCTGTGTAGATCAGTGCACCTTTATTCAAGTCAACGATAGGATCTTTGATAAGGAGTAAGCTTTCGTGAACCGGGTTATTACCTTCTGACTTAACTTCTTTACGTGATTCGATCTTTTTAGATGGAGAGAACCAGATCTCCTTTCCCCATTTCTTTTGATCTTTTGCTGCCTTTGGTGTCTGACCTTCAGGAATTGACCAGGCATTGTTGTAGTTTTTTTCCTGCTCAGCATTCTTGAACTGACGAGTGCTCGAAAAGGCATTGGTAATATCTATTCGGATAATGATTTGTGGAAGCTGAGAGACGTACTCAGATTTCACCTCGTTGATCCAGAAGTTTCTTGCGATTGTCAGGTGATGATATACGTTCGCTGCTTTCTTTACGATTGCAGTATTCTCGTGATCAAAAGGAATCGCTTCATCTTCAGTTGAATAAACTACCTTGAAGTGTTCGCCTTCAAACTTTCCTGTACAGAAAAGTTTTTCAAGTTCACGCTCCTGCATGATGTAGTTGTCTTTGTTCGTACGCTCGAGAACTTCAAACTTCTTCGGGCAATACTTTGTTTCGCCAAAAGCAGTTGCAGAGAGAAGAACTCCTGCTACTGCAGCACTATTCAATAAACGTTGCAGGGTTATCATTTTCTGATCCTTTTTTAAATTTAGCGTCAACAACTCCTTCAACAACACCAAGAGCAATACTTGCAGTTATGTTCCAAGGTGGTGGAAGGAAGAAGGTCGAGTACCCGGCAACTGTAAAAATAAAGCCGGAGATTTTTTCAAATTTAGTTCTTTCTGGGTTCCAGAGGTCATCGTATTGAACAACGAATTCAATTTCTTCAAGAGAGATGTAACCAGTTTCCAGGGCCGCCATCACGATATCTTCGTGAGTAATCTTTTGAGCGACAAAGATATCCATCATCTGGAGCTCAGTCATATCCTTACGGAGAAGACGTCTTGCCAGGTTATACTGAGACTGTGGATCAAGTTCGATCGTTTCAACGTAGTTTGTTCTTTCACCGTCAGCATTTAGAACACTGAATTCCTGGCTGATGAAAGGACGCTTTGATTCTGTATCAACATCCACACCCATGCGACGTGATGCTTTTTGCAATACTTGAGCGAGAAGAACGATCTGTGTTTCGTCATATTTAGCGTAGAGAAGTTTACGTCTCGTGATTTTAGAGAAACGCTTGATTCGTTTTGATGAAAACTCATCTTCCTCTTCAATCTTTCTTGGTTTGTATGAATACTTAATCGGCACCATCTTGTTTTTTGCATTGAAGATGATTGTTAAATAATCTCTGAGCCAGATGTTCCTCTTGTTAACAGAACTTTCTGTCTGAAGGTAACGGATCTTATTAAAGGTCGCGAGTGGGAAAAGCTTTGATTCATATGCTTTGATTGTAAGTGTTTTGAAATCACCTAGCTTATCCGATTTTTCACCGTTTGTTTTCTTAATGTTATTCGAAACAAACATGTACTCCTGGTAGAAACAACGTGTTTCTTCATCAGGGAACTCAGAGAAACCAGAGAAGAGTTCCTTCAAGTCGTTAGCAGCTGCTATCTTGTTACCACCGAAGAAAAGTCTTTTTGCTTTTTTGTTCAGATCGAGATTCTTGAGAGCGAAGTAATCTTTATTAACAGATGAGAGGATCTCATACATGATGTCGTCAATATTATGTTTTACTCGAAGAACTTTCAGGTATTCTTCGATCTCAACTTGATTAGATGCGATTTTCTCTTCTGCAAGTTTTGCATGAAGCGTATCTAGAAGCTTCAGTTCGCATTGCTTGTCTTCCTTGTTAACAAAATCAAGCATGACATTATAAAAGACAGATGCATTTCGTTTTACTTGAACATCATCCGTGTACTTTGCTTGAAGTCTCAAGGCCTCTTTGTTTGAGAAAGAAGAGATGTGCACTTCTTTATCGTTACGAAGCTTCTTAACGTCTTCCAAAGTATATTCAGCGAAAGCACTCACTGAAATAAGGAGAGTTAGAGTTGTTAAACCAAACTTAGACATAGAATTACCCTTTGATATGAGCAGTTCTATTGCAAGCTTGAGTCCAATTATTAAGAAAGTGCTAAACGTTAGATTTTTAAAAAAGGACTAAAGATCTTAATAGTTTAGACCTTTAGGGAACCTTAAGATGGTGTAAGGTTTTACAACAATTGTTTATATTTTAGTCATTGTTTGGTCCTACTTGCACAAGCTTTCGACAATCTTTCTAGTACCTTGTCCTAGACTAAATTAAGAACACCAGCATGTAGAATTTTCAACAGGGATCTTACTTTTTTCCACGAAGTGTCATATTAGCACCACATTAATTATTAAGACTATTAACCCGTCTTTAACAATCGGAGCATTCGTGACCTTCAATTCTTTGAAACAAATTATCTCTCTCTCAGTCATCATCAGCGTATTTTCGAATACTGCATTTGCGACTGGCTACGGCTCACGCTCTGTAGCTAGCACGACTAGAAATGCAGAAGACATCAATGGTCTTTTCGATGAATACCAGTACTCAATGGATGATTGGGATGGATCAGATCTTTCATACAAAGAAGATGCAGATGTTCGTCTCGCTGATGGACTCAAAGGGTTAGTTCAAGACGGTGTTTCACCTGCAGAAATTCAAGCTGCGATGGAAAACAGAATTCTTAATCCACGTAAGAAAAAAGAATACCGCGTATTCCTAGAATCATTGAAGCAGCAAAATCTTTCAGAAGAAAAAATTGCTCAAGCTTCAATGGCATTCATGGCCGACTCTCAGCAGACTGGTGCTGCATTCCAGGGTGGCGGTTCACAAATTAACTTCAAAAAAATTGCAATCATCGTAGGTGTTGTGATCGTAGCTACGGTTACTGTGCTTATGTACATCGAGTACAGACGTATTCGTAAAGTAGTTGGCGAAAAAGGTGACAAGGGTGACACAGGAGCTACTGGCGCTACAGGAGCTACAGGTGCAACTGGTTCTCAAGGTATCCAAGGTATCCCGGGCCCTAAGGGTGATAAAGGTGATAAGGGTGACAAGGGTGACAAGGGTGACAAAGGTGACACTGGTGCTCAGGGTGAGCGTGGTCTTCAAGGTGAAAAAGGCGAGAAAGGCGATAAGGGCGATAAGGGCGACGCTGGTACAAATGGTGCCAAAGGTGACAAGGGTGATAAAGGTGATAAAGGTGACAAAGGTGACCAAGGTAACAACGGTAACGATGGCGTAAAAGGCGACAAGGGCGAGAAAGGCGATAAAGGTGACAAAGGTGACCAAGGTAACAACGGTAACGATGGTGCCAAAGGTGACAAAGGCGAGAAAGGCGATAAGGGCGAGAAAGGTGACCAAGGTAACAACGGAAACGATGGTGCCAAAGGTGACAAAGGCGATAAAGGTGACAAAGGTGACCAAGGTAACAACGGTAACGATGGTGCCAAGGGTGACAAAGGCGAGAAAGGCGATAAGGGCGAGAAAGGTGAC
>JBEIQF010000217.1:0-5988 GCA_040376635.1 Halobacteriovoraceae bacterium | reverse complement strand
TTAATCCGAAGATGAAGGAAATCAAACTTTCTGACTTCAAAGGTAAGATTGTTGTTCTTGAATGGCTCAACCACGGCTGTCCTTTCGTTCGCAAGCATTGCGACTCCGGGAACATGCAGTCCCTTCAGACAAAATACACAGGTCAAAACGTGATCTGGCTTTCCATCATCTCTTCTGCACCTGGAAAACAGGGTCACGTGGATGAGAAAGGCGCCTTAAAAGAAAAGATGGATAACAAGTCTGGTGCTACTGACATCCTGCTTGATCCTGCAGGAAAAGTCGGCCAGTTGTATGGCGCTAAAACCACTCCTCACATGTACATCATCGATAAAACCGGAACTCTCGTTTATCAGGGTGCGATCGATGACCAACCAGATACTGAGAAAAGTAGCATTCCTGCGGCAAAGAATTATGTCGTCTCTGCCCTTAATGAGATCATGGCCGGTAAAAAGGTTTCGGCACACACAACGAAATCTTACGGGTGTTCAGTGAAATACTGAATTGGTCGGAAATAATCTTCAGGTTTTTCCTCTTGGAATCGGAGCACAAATTAGATTAAAATAAAATTTAGGACGAATTGATTTTCTCAAGGAGGAGAAATGATCTTAAAACTTTCTGCAATCACTATGGCCGGCTGTCTTTACTATTTTGCTCAATACCTGCAGTAAATTTAAAGATCAAAATTTCCTTATCTCTTATAGATTTTGAAAACATCTCTTCTTGTACGCCAAGATCTTTCATGGCGATGAGAAACTGTTGCAAATAACTTCTACCCGGATCCGAAAGAATGACGGTACCGCCCTCTTTCACAAACCGTAAAAGACCAAGTGCTACTTCTTTCGGATGCTTTGATTCATACAAAACATCAGACCCAATCACGACATCGTATTTCTTCTGAATGTTCTCTTCACGCCAATTAAGTCTCTGATAATTGCATTCGACTGATGAATGTCTGCAATTACGTTTAAAATATTCTGCTACATCTGGATGAAAATCTGTCGCCAGAACATCGGCACCAAGATGAGCGGCCACAAGCGAAGGAAGACCTAACCCACAGCCAAGTTCAAGAACTGTTTTATTTCGGAAGAGTTTTGGATTTTCAGCGATGTATTCAGCAAGACCTTCTGCCGCTTCCCACAGAATGCCAAAATATGGACAAAGATCTTCCGCAAACGGGTCAAGCTGCTCATCCGGAGTCATTTCCATACAGATCAGATCAATCGCCTCATCGAGATCACGGATGGCCTCAATGACATAAACTTTCTCACCAATGTTTCTCGTGCGGGTAATAGTGGGATATTTAACTTTGATTGTCCTCATAGAGGACATGATAAAAGCGATGGCCCCGAAGGGCCATGCTAAATTATTTCGTCACTAAAAAAACCTGTAGTCTTTTCTCTTTGATTACCTCAAAGCCAGTATCACGAAGGACAACAACTTCTTTCGAAGCAAATGAACAGTCCTTGAGAGTCACTTTGTTATAACGGAAGATTGACCTTCCACGCTGAACAATTGTAGCGCACTCAAACATCTGGCCTTCATGATCAAGTCGGACAACTGATCCATCAAATGAAAGTCCTGAAACCAGCTCTCTGTGAACCTGACCTCTGTTATGAGGACGATCGTCATGATTGAAGGTATCCTGAACTGTTGACTCAACCCATGCACGTTTAAGCTCATGATTTACGTTGAACGTAGAAGATTGATGCTTAAATCCCCATGCCGGAACGTCCAGCACTTTGATTTCAGCAGCAAATGTAGAAGTTGTGATGAAGACAAATAAAAAAGCGAGCATTTTCATAGAGACTCCTTTGTTTTAATATCTATCAATGTCATGGAATAATTTCCATTTTTATTACACAGATCACATTGAAGTCCCTTTGCCCGAAGGACACCGCTTCCCTATGCGAAAATATCGCATGCTGAGAGAAAAACTTCTTTCCGAAAACATCGTCACACCTGAGCAACTTATTGCAGCAACGCCCGTGAGTGATGAAGATCTTCTTCGTGCTCATTCAGAAAATTATGTCTACGGTTTAAAGAACGGCACACTCTCAGAAAAAGAACTGCGCCCGATAGGTCTCACATGGGGCCCGGAACTTCTAGTACGTTCTTATACATCGGTTGGTGGTTTTGTAGCTGCAACAGAAGACGCCCTTAAGAACGGGTTTTCAGCTCTTCTCGCGGGAGGCACTCATCACGCACACGCTGATCGTGGTGAAGGCTATTGTGTGTTCAATGATTTTGCCGTGGCGGCGTTAAGACTGATTGAATTGAAGAAGATCAAAAAAATTCTGATAATAGATCTAGACGTGCATCAGGGAAATGGAAACTCTTCCATTCTGGGGAATCGGGATGATGTCTTTATTCTAAGTTTACATGGTGAGAAGAATTATCCATTCCGGAAAGTTCCTTCTCATTACGATGTTCCTCTTCCTGCGAAGACCGGAGATGCTGAGTATCTAAAAGCTCTTGAAATAGCTCTGGGAAAAATAGGTAAAGATTTTGAGATGATTTTTTATCAGGCAGGCGTTGATAATCTGAAAGAAGATTCTCTTGGGACATTTGATTTAACCTTCGATGGTCTCATGAAAAGAGATAAAATGGTGTTCGAATTCTCCCAAGGATTACCAGTTGCCATGGCCATCGGTGGAGGATACGCACACCCCATAGAGCTTACAGTAGAAGCTCATTCAAATACATTTAAGATTGCTAAAGATTTTTTTAAACCATGACTCTCGATACGGCCCAAAGAAAATAAACTAAAAGCAAAGCGAACAATTTCATAGCAACTCCTCTGCTGCGGGTGACATTTTTAGCAGAGGAGATAACAGAAAAGAACTTAAGACATCCTCAAATTACGCCAGATACTTTGACTCAAGGCCAAACCAATCGGTTGATAGCTCAGAGGCGTTATTTTCCAGAACCTGGTCTTTGAAGAGATCCAGGACCTCTTTGGTACTCACAGTCCCGCCTTTACGCTTCAGGAATCGCACTTTCACCAGTCCGGTGGCACAGAGGTCATTCCCTCTCATGAACTTTTGCATGATGAAAAAGTATTTGTCGTCATGGCCCATGATCTGGGTCTCAATCTGGAACTTATCCCACAGTTCAAGTGATTTTTTGAACTTGATCGTCTCTCCCGCAACAACTGAATACCATCCGTTTTTAGTAGCAAGATCAAACACTCCATTACGGAAAATCATGTCCCATCGACCAAAGTCCATGAATGAAAAATAAACACCGTTATTAACATGCCAGAGCATATCAAGATCGGTCGGCATGACTCTCATCGTGACTGTCGTCTTCTCGCTGAATTGCGCCTTCGTGAGAAAACGCTTCTTCAAAAACATGATAATGGTTCGAAAAATCATGTGCATATCATTACCTCTCGATAATCGCAGCTACACCCATCCCACCTGCTGTACAGATCGAAATGAGCACTCTGCCTTTACCATTTTGCTTCAGAATTTTTGCAGCAGTTGCAATGATACGTCCACCTGTTGCAGCAAACGGGTGACCAAGTGCGAGTGAGCCGCCTTTTACGTTCATTTTATTCCTGTCAATTGATCCCATCGCTTTATCGCGGCCAAGAACTTCCTTACAGTATTTTGGATCTTCCCATGCCTTCAATGTACAAAGTACTTGTCCAGCGAACGCTTCATGGATTTCATAGAAATCAAAATCCTGAAGAGTGAGATTATTTCTCTCAAGAAGTCTTGATACAGCAACAGTCGGCGCCATGAGAAGTCCTGCACCGTGAACAAAATCGACTGCGGCAACTTCACAGTCTTTAAAGTACGCCTGAACTTCGAGATTATTTTGTTTCGCAAAATCCTCAGACGCTAACAACACAACACTCGCTCCATCAGTTAAGGGAGTTGAGTTACCTGCAGTTAATGTCCCTTTTCCGGATTGATCAAAAGCTGGTTTAAGTTTTGCGAGTTTCTCAAGTGATGTCTCTTTTCTTGTAATGGTATCTTTTTTGAGAGACTTGAATTGAACAATCATATCGTCATGAAAACCTTCATCGTAGGCCTTAGCTGCTTTCTGGTGAGACTCATAAGCAAGCTGATCCTGGGCCTCTCTAGTAATCTGCCATTCTTTCACCATAAGTTCGCAATGCTCACCCATAGATAAACCTGTGCGTGGTTCTTTCACGGCCGGAACTTGGGGTTTTAAAAGTGCAGGATTAAATGATGTGAGCACTTTTACTTTCTCAGGAAATGATTTTGCATTCTGAAGCTTGATCAACCAGTGAGTCAGGCGTCTCTGGCCGATAAGTGGAATGTCTGAATTTGTATCAGATCCACCGGCAATGCCTGACTCCATCTGGCCTGAAGCAATTTTTAGTGCGACTAAATTCGCTGCTTCTAATCCCGTTCCACATGCACGTTGAATATTGAGACCTGGAGTCTCCGGAGCGAGTTCAGATCCAAGAACAACTTCTCTTGAAAGGTTCCAGTCAAACGGGTGGTTCATCACAGTTCCTGCGATCACATCCCCGATCAATTTATCTTGAAGCTTATTTTTTGAAACAAGGTCATTCATAGCAGCACTCAATAAGTCCTGGTTAGAAGCACCCTGATAGTTAGTCATTGATTTTACGAAGGGAACTCTTGAACCATTAATAATAGCTACTTTTCTCATACATATCCTTTTTGACAACCGACCGGTCGGTAGGTTACACTAGTATAAGGGAGGACGGTATCAATGTCCACTACTTCTACTAAGTCTCAAGTATTACATGAAGCAAGTAAGCTTCTGCTCGCTAAAGGCCTGAATGGCTTTAGTCTGCAGGATCTGGCCTTGAGTCTTAACATTAAAAAAGCGAGTCTTTTCCATCACTATCCTTCTAAGAAGGTTTTAGCGATTGAACTTTACCGTTTTTATCAGCAGGCCTTCATTGACTGGGTTACTCGCTATGAAAATCTTCCTCCTGAAAAACAAATTATTAATTACGCAGAAAAACTCACGACCTGGATTGTTGAAAAACAACGAGTGTGTCCTGTTGGAGCTTTAAGTCTTGAGTGGCATTTAGTTGAACCTGAAATTCAGGATGAAATTAAAAAGCTTCATGAGCTCCAGAGGGTATGGCTCGCTGGTCTTTTTAAAGAAATTGACGTGCGCATTCCTAAAGCTGATGCAGTTATCGGAACGATGGCCCTCATTCAGGGAAGCATTCAACTTGCACGTATGAATGATGATTCAAAACTAGTGATCAAAAACCTAAAATCATATTTAAAGAGTATTAAAAAATGAGCGTTCATCAAAAATGGTTAGAGCAGTTAAAAACATTTCCTGGTAATTTACAATTACCTCCACCTACTCTGGCAGAACTTCAGCTTGAGTATCTGGACATTGTTCCGGATGAAAAGATGTCTGCCAAAGTTCCCTTTCAGAAAAGATTCACAAATCCAGTGGGCCTTTACCAGGGTGGATTTCTCTCAGCTGCTCTGGATGAAGTTTTCGGACCACTCTCCTATGTTTCTTCTGGTTCAGCTTGTATGACTTTATCCTTAAACGTCACTTATCTCGGGGCTTTTAAGGATGATCATTGCATAATTGAAGCCTTCGTTTTAAAGAAAACTAAAAACTTTATCTTCATGCGTGCCGATGTGAAATCTCCCAACGGTGATCTCATCGCTCACGCTGAAAGCCATGTGAAGGTTGTATGAGACTCAGACAATTATTTTTAGAAAAAATCATTAACTACTACGGACCATTTTTGGGTGCCGGAGTTAAGCTTGAAAAAATGACGAAAGACTATCGTCACGCACGTGTGTCGATGAATCTCACGTTCTATAATAAGAACTATATGGGAACTCAGTTTGGCGGCTCTCTCTACGCCATGACAGATCCATGGTATATGCTCATGCTGATCAAGAATCTGGGTCGTGATTATATTGTCTGGGATAAGGCCGCTTCGATTAATTTCAGAAAGCCCGGTCGCGGAAAAGTAACTGCTGAATTTAATCTCACCGATGA
>JBEIQF010000149.1:0-7761 GCA_040376635.1 Halobacteriovoraceae bacterium | reverse complement strand
GTTGTTCTTGCTTCGCATTTCGGATATTCCGCAGCTCTTGGTGCGTTCATCATGGGTTCCATTCTTGCTGAGACAAAAATCCTGCATAAGATTGAAGATCTCATGGCGCCACTGCGTGACCTCTTTGGTGGGATTTTCTTCGTATCAATCGGGATGCTGATTGATCCCAAGATCATGTGGGAATACAAAGGGACGATTGCGCTTCTTTGTGTTGTGACGATTGTCGGAAAGATTTTCATCACTTCGTTTGGCGCTCTTCTTTCAGGTCAGACATTTAAAAATTCCATTCAAGTGGGATTTGGTCTGGCACAAATCGGAGAGTTCTCATTCATTATCGCGGGCCTTGGTGTGGCCTTGAATGCCACTAGTAACAAGCTCTATCCGGTTGGTGTTGCGGTTTCGCTTGTAACCACTTTCACAACTCCTTATCTGATTAAGTATTCAGGCCCATTCGCTGAAGCAGTTGATAGCAAACTTCCGTGGTGGCTCAAGAATCTTATGACCCGATATGTGGCCTGGTGTAGTCACCGTGGAGCAGAAGGAGCGAAATATAAGGAGATCTTTGGTCTTCTCGCTCGTTGGGCGATGAACGGGATTATTGTTACACTCATTTTCAATCTGAGTTTTCAGTATCTCCTTCCCATGATTTCTGCCAATCTTCCTGATCTTAGCAGATGGGAAAAGCATATTACGTGGCTGGTTGCCTTCATGCTATCAAGTCCGTTTCTATGGGGAATGGTTTTCACATCGAGGAAAAACTATATCCGGATCAGAAAAGAGAAGAGTACCTCTAAGGCCATTGTGGTTTTACTTTTACCGATTCTCTCGTCGATCTGGGTAGGATTACTGAGCGGGCAGCACTTTAACGTCAAATTCATCCTACCGTTAACGGTTGCATTCTTGATTGTAATTTACTTTGCTTTGTTCAAGAAGCTTGAGTCTTATTACCGCTGGCTTGAGAAAACTTTCCTTTCAACTTTTGAAGAGCCGGAAGTGAAAAAAGAATCTCCGGCACTCTCTGGACTTGCTCCGTGGGATTCGCATTTGGTGCATGTGGAAGTTCATCCGAACGCAACTCTTGTGAATAGTACATTATTGAAAGCAAATCTGAGGCAGAGACTTGGTGTGAATGTCGTGGCGATTCAGCGGGGGATGCAGACTATTGTAGCTCCAAAGCCAAATGAACTTATTCTTCCAGGAGATACTCTCGTTGTTCTCGGTACAGATGAGCAGATTGATGGTGCAAGACCAGAGCTTGAGATTCCTTCCCATTTATCAACGATGTTTGAAGGTGAGATGAATTACCGTCTGAGACATCTAAAAGTATCCCCTAACTCTGGAATTTCCGGCAAGACGATTCGTCAGTCAGGAATTCGTGAAAAGTATCACGCTATGGTGGTGGGAGTTGAGAGAGCTCAAAAACGCATGATCAATCCGGACACAGATCTAGAAATCAAGAGTGACGATATAATCTGGGTAGTTGGAGAAAAGAGTATGCTTGACCAACTTTTTGGAGAACTGGGATAATCTTTGTATCTTACAGGAGAATCTTCATGCGTCTAAAGGCGACTTTTTTGATCGGTAGTTCGTTACTTTTCGTAGTATCGGGTTGTTCAACTCCTTATGACTTAAAAAAAACGAAACCAAGAATTTCTTATACGACAACAAAGTCTGCCAAAGATGTCATGAAGTGCATCCGTGATTCATGGAGAGGACATCAGACAACTGTTTACGAAGAGAAAATCGATAATGGTTACATGATCAGACATGATGATGCTCTTCCTGGTGCAACAGTTGCGATTGTCATGATCGAAGAAAAAGATTCTGAAGTGAGTGTGAATTACTTCCACAGAACGAATAGAATTAAACAGCATCGACTTGAAGAAGAAATCGTGGACTGCAAATAATGTCGACTACAACATCATGGATTATTCTCGTTATCGCAGGCCTCTTCGAAGTCTGCTGGGCCGTCGGTTTAAAATACACTGACGGATTCACAAAACTCATCCCGAGCATTTTTACTCTCGTTACTTTAGCTCTTTCAATGTTCTTACTGGCAAAAGCGACACAAACCCTTCCGATCGGAACTGCTTATGGAGTATGGGTTGGAGTGGGAGCTTTGGGTGCGGCGATTCTTGGCATCTTTCTCTTTAATGAATCAGCTTCACCAGCGAGAATCTTTTTTCTGATTCTCCTGCTTGTTGCCATTATTGGTCTGAAGGCAACGTCGGATACTTAATCTCGTAGAGAAAAAGCCCTCCGGGTGGTGCCACTTTCCAGATTCTTTTATCTCGTTTCTCACCGTAGAGAAGTTTGAAAAAATCATCTAGGGTGAGCTTTCCTGACCCCACCATCCAAAGTCCGCTGACGATATGACGGATCATCTGTTTTAAAAATCCGTTACCGATAATTTTTAGTTGATAACAGTGTGTGAGATCTTTCGGAAGGATGAATAACTCTGATTGCGAAATTGTTAAGTGAGGGTTCACTTCATTGAGTTCGCAAACGGTGATTGTTCTCACAGTGCTTTTGACATTGCTTCCGGCCGAGCAGAAATTTTTGAAGTCATGTGTACCGATGAGTTCACGCACACAAGTCATGATCGCTTCCATGTTGAGTGGCTTTGAAATATTCGCGACGAATCTCTTCTCTTCAAGGGGAACGATTTGTTTGTTCGTAAAATAGTAATGATATTCTTTTGTGTGATGATCATTGGCCGGACGAAATTTCGCGGTACTCGGAATGATATTCAGGCATCTGATCTGTGGCGGAAGAGAGTCGTTTAAGGCCTTCAAGAACGTTGTACAATCAATTTCATTCTCTGAAGTGATCTTCACAACCTGTTCCATGGCATGCACACCAGTGTCTGTTCTGGAAGCACTCATCGTTGTCACTTTACCCGGCAGGATACGGGCAATGGCCTCATTGAAATCATCCTGAATGGTAGGAATGCCTTTCTGCCATTGAAAGCCGAAGTAACCGGTGCCGTCGTATCGAACAGTGGCGCGATAGTAGAACTTCGTTTCTATGAAAACGCCTTCGTGTTCTTCGCAATCGATGCACAGATCGTTTCCAGTGGAAGATCATTTTCATCTTCACCGAATGGATCTTCGATCTCCACACCGATTTCTTCAATTCCGAAATAAACATAAGAAAGGAAGAGCGTATCGAGAATCACCGCCCATTTCCATTCAAAGAGATCAATGAGTGCAACCGGAAGCGTAAAGCAATAAATCACGAGTGCGCGACGAAGGTGAACAACGTACGCGAAGGGAAGTGGAGTGCGGTGGATGCGTTCACATCCGCCAAGATATCCAACAAGGAGTTGCACGTTCTGATCAATCGTTGCCTGAGCGTAATCCGAAATATCGCCTTTAAGTTTTGCTTTCTGGAGAGTGGTGCTGATTTTTTTAGCGGCATACAAAGCAGGATGTCCTGAGGTATAGGCCTTCTTCACTTCTTCCGGATCAAGTTCTGATTCGTAAATGCCATAACTCACTTTATCGCGGAGAATATTCATCGTGCCGTAAGCGAAAGCGATCGTCCAAAGACTGATCTCTTTTCTCACTTCAGGAGCATTCATGAGAAACGCTTCACTTGAGCGAACGAGGTTTCTTGTTTCGTTTACAATTCCGCCCCAAAGTTTTCTTCCTTCCCAGAAGCGATCGTAAGAAGCGTTTGTCCTGAAAACAAGAAGAAGGCCGAGCGCTACACCGACGAGAGTGTGAATGATCGAAGGCATTCCGATGGGATAGACATTGGCGTTGAAATAAACGATTCCTGCTGACCAAAGGGTACAGAGTAAAACTCGCCCGGATATCTCTTTTACAAGAGATCCCTTATAATCAAAGAAGTGGTCCAGCCATTTATGTGGGTCGTAATTAATCATGAAAATATCTTAAATTTAGGCGTTAGTGCTGTAAAGTAATACACATGGATACGATTCTCGAAATTTTAGGTGCCTTGGATCTTGTGGATGATTTTTATGAGGCGGTTGACTCTGATGACCTGGTTCGAGTGGTTTCCATTCTTAAAGATGCTGGAATTGAGGAAACGACAATCAGGGAAGTGCTGGCCGAAATCGATAGTGACTAAAGTTGTCGGGAATTAATTTCTCTAATGGTCTAAGAATTCTTAGACGATAAGTCAGTCGGAAGAAAGGATGTCTATGACCGAGCTTGAAGTTCTTAATTTTATCGCCTGGAAAATGTTCTACGCCGTGATTTGCGGATTTGTTGTAGGGTTCGAGCGAAGAATGAATTTCTCTCCCGCCGGTTTTAAAACTCAGATTCTTGTTTGTACGGGTGCCATGCTCTTTACTTCAATCCCAAATATTGCAGGGCCGATGTTCCTTCCTGAAACTCCGCGAGTGATCGCACAGATTGTAACTGGTGTGGGCTTTCTTGGTGCAGGAACAATCATTCATAACAACTCACGATCAGTATCAGGTCTTACAACTGCTGCATGGATCTGGTTCACGGCTGCGATTGGAATTCTCGTTGGTATCGGACATGGTCCGGCAGCTCTTTTCACAACAACAACTCTCGTTGGAGTGATTTCACTTACTCGTCATGTAGAGAAAAAGTATTTCTCAAACAGACAGATTGAATCTGTTGAGTTTAAAGAAACGAAGACTGAAATCAAAATCAAAAAAGTTAGCTAAGAATTTCTAATCTGTGATGTTGAGAATATCTTCTGCTTGCCAGTTAGGCAGGTCATTCACAAGTGTTGCTAACAAATAATCTAATTTTTTCTCAGCTGCCAGTCGTCTTTCAGGATCACTGACTCCATCAGCAGTCTCTCTCCATTCAGGTGAAAGAATCAAACGGCTGCGAAGAACACTTAAGAATAAATCCACCCATGCTGGAGCTGTGAAGGTAAAGTTAAGTGAAAGAGCATCACCGTCTGCTTCTGTTGAGTGCCAGACGCCTCTTGGGACAAAGAGAAGAGACCCGGGCTTCAGGTCAAAGGAAACAGTTTCGGCCGGCATTTCTTCGGCCATCGGTCCTTGTAAGTAACTCATCATTTCTACATCAACCGGTTGACCCATCGTGTGTCTCACGAGTGGGTTAGCAACTGAAGTATTCGCAGCAAGAGTCCATTTTTTTGTACCATGAATCTGCAAAACAAAATTGATGTTCTGATCAAAGTGCGGAGCAGTTCCCTTGCCGTGAGGTGTGGCATAGATGAGACTGCGGCCATAGGTGAGTGATGAGAGACCTAAGTCCGCGCGGATCTTTTGAACCCATTCTTCAAGCACTGGTGAAATCTGATTAGCGTCGTTGAACAATAATCCCATGCCGCTGTTGAATAATTTCTGAGCGTCTTTTGGGTACACATCAATGGCACTTGCTTCATCACGAACGTCCGGAAGATGCGCCTGAATGTGGTGAGGCCACATGTTCAGGAGAGTCTCCAGAGACTGCAAAAAAGGCAGCTCTCTCAAGGTTTTCAGATCATCCAGGGCATGATGAATCACAAAAGGGCGATTCTCCCTGTAATTTGAGAGGAATTCCGACATTTTCAGGGGGTGAATGAGTGCACTTAGTCCGTTTTTCATCGTTCCATACTATCAAATGGCCCATTTAAGTGCTAATCAAAGTCATGGCCCCATATAAAAAAATCAACAAAGTCACTATCCAGACGAAGAAGTCTGAACCACCTAAGAAAATCATCATAGGTGCAGAGCCGAACGCTGCCTTCAACTGGTTCCCGGGCCACATGATGAAGGCCATGCGTGATATCAAAGCAAAAGTTCAGATGGTTGATCTTGTGATTGAAGTTCGTGATGCGCGCGTTCCAATCGTTTCAGGAAACGCGGCCCTGATTGAAACCATCGAAGGTAAGGCGCGCTTGATTCTTTTAAATAAAGCGAATCTCGCAGATCCTGAGATCATGTCAAAATGGGATGCCTGGTTTAAAGAGCAGGGTGTTCCATACTTGTTCGTGAACTGCCTGGATAAGAATGCTTTAAAGCAAGTACTCACTGTCGGTAGAAATGTGATTGAAGAAAGAAGACGTGCTTCAAATCCTGAAGGCCTTCCGCCAAAACAAAAATATCGATTCATGGTTATTGGTCTACCGAACACAGGTAAATCGACATTCATTAATTCTTTCTCAAAAAGAAATGCAACCAAGGTTGCAGATAAACCAGGTCAGACACGTGTTCAGATCTGGGTTGATGTGGATGAAGAGCTTCAGCTTCTTGATACTCCGGGGGTTATGCCTCCGATGGTGAGAATTGAAGAGCACAGATTCTGGCTCAGTTTAATCAATGCCATTCCTGATGAAATTATCGGCGAGGAAGATCCAGCTTGTTACCTCGTAAAATGGATGCTGAAAAACAAGTCAGAAGATTTTAAGGGCCGCTATAAACTTGAAAACTTCGATATGGATCTTGAAGAAGCTCTCGTGAAAATTGCGACTGTCAGAGGTTGTATTCGCCAGAAAGGTGTTCCTGATCTTGAGCGCGTGTTCAAACTGATCCTGAATGATTTCAGAGCAGGAGAGTTGGGCAAAGTTTGTTTCGGAACTCCTCCAAAAGAGAAGTAACTGTTACGTTTGTGCTAGTTTTTGTGAAGTCCTTCACTGGTTAAAACGTCTGTTTTCACCGATAATGACTTCATGAAAAAGTATATTGTGCTAGTCGTATTTCTCCTTCTCCAGTCATTGGCGTTTGCTTCCCCATGGGTCACTAACCGTGATCACTCTGAGATCCAGTTTCAGGTGCCCTATATGGGTGTAAGTGAACTCACTGGAAGATTTAATGAATTTGCCGGCGAAGTAGAGCTGGCAGACGATAAAAAAACCGCAAGCTCACTTTCCGTTCAGATTTCATCTTCCTCCATTGATACCGGAAACAAAATGCGTGACGGTCATTTGAAAGGTTCAGACTTTTTTGAAAGTCAGCAGCACCCGTACATTTCTTTCAAGAGCTCTAAGATCACGATGACAAAACCCAATACCTACAAAGCAAGTGGTGAACTCACGATCAAAGGGATCACGAAGCCCGCAACAATTGATTTCACGACAACCGATTCCCTGAAAGACACCTGGGGATATGAGAATAAATTTGTGAAGTTTAAATCCACGCTGAATCGCAAGGACTACAAGATCACTTGGAATAAGACCCTCGATGGTAAACAGCTCCTCGTTGGGGATACGATCACTTTTTGGGGTACTTTTCAGATGCAACCGGCCTCTGCCAAGACTCCGAACTCAAAGCACATGATACCTGATACGGAAATCATCCGTTCTCGGGATGAAAAGCGCATGAAAAATGAAGCAGTTGAAGAGTCATTCATTTCGAAAAAGCTCAAGGCCCTCATTAACGGAAAGTAGCGCGTCAAAGTAAGACTAATTATCTATACAACCGTGATTTCTCTTCGATAGATTGAATGAACTATCAGGAGAAATCATGAAATTCCAACTCGCACTTGTTTCTTTCCTTTTCGCCCTCCAGGCATTCGCAGTTTCAGAAACTGTTTATGTTGAGTCTCCTACAGACACTGATGGTGACGGCGTGAAAGACAGAATCTTTGTTCAGATTGATCGTCCTTCATCAGATAAAAAACTCTCATCACTTTATTATATTTCTCCCTACGCTCTTGGCGGTAATGACGGTCCGATGCATGAAGTGGATACGGATATTCTTCCGCAGGATGAATCGATCCAGAAAATTTTTGGAAGACATGGGAAGGCACTTAGAAAATCTTCTCACGGAGTGAAAGGCCTCATGGTTGAAGCTCCTCAGTACGCAAC
>JBEIQF010000049.1:0-13771 GCA_040376635.1 Halobacteriovoraceae bacterium | reverse complement strand
CTACGAGCATGGCATCGCCTGACAACCCGCCAGTGAAACCAAGATCAATATAGTTAATGAGTGCGTAGAGATGATTATCAACGCTTCTTGAAGAAGCAATTTCTACATTCAGCTTTTCATGTAGCTTATTATTTACATTAATCTTGTAGTCACCTGCCTGAAGATTCCCGATTGTTACATTTTCCATAAAAGGGATTTCAATTTTGTCGCAATCTGATTTTTCATGATTAGTGCTGAGAGCAGTGATTGTTACATTAATAATGTCTTCTTTAACTGCAACTTCAACTTTGTTTCTCGAGAAACATGTATTCGGGAAGCTTCCAGTTACTACAACTTCAACGTTGTCATTATTATCAAATCCATTTGGAACGAAGAGATGATCTACTGGTGCATTCACCACGATTGGGCCTGCATATAGAAATGAGCTGAAAGCGAGCGAAAGAAGGGATACTGTGAAATGTTTCATTTGAAACTCCTTGTTAGTTGCATTTACGCTATCGAATTCAAATCATACTGAACTTGATATCTCTCTTTTTAAAAAGTGATTTAACTCATCTTCACGCCGATTGATTCTCGATATGGTCTCGCCAGATCCAACTTAGGAGGAATCTATGAAAGCTTTAGTATTAGGTCTTTTTCTCTCTCAAATGGCATTTGCGAACCCGGAAATTGTCCTTTCGCCAGTTGATCATCTTTATGTGCCGATGGGATTTGATAGCAATGATTCGGTAGAGCTGGTTGTCACAGGTGTCTTCCCCAATGCCTGCTTCTCAAGAAATGACGTACAGGTAGCTGTTAATAATGACGTGATTGATATCACTGTGACTGCTTTTGAAGCTGAGAAGGCTAAATGCATTCAGATGAAAGTACCATTTAAAGAAGTTGTAACAGTCGGAAACCTTCAAGGCGGGGAGTACCAGGTTCGCGTTAACGATAAGTCCCGTTTTCAGTTAAAAGAGAAAATGATGATTGAAGAAGCTTCATCTAATGCAATTGATAACAATACTTATGCTGCAATTGATTGGGTAGAGCAGAAGACAAAAGATGAGTTTGTTCTCCATGGCTGGAAATATAGTAATTGTGTTGAACTTAAAAAAATAGAAGTCATCAGTAATGGTAAAGACACTCTCTCGATTCTTCCTGTGATGAAACAAACAGCGGAAGTTTGTCCTATGAAAGGTATGCCTGTTTCTTATCCTGTAAAAGTAGATTTTGCTTCTCTTAAAATGAAGAAGCCACTTCTTCACGTAAGAACTATGGATGGAAAATCTGTGAACGCAATTGTTAATCTGGAATAAGCTCGATGAAAGTATTTATTCTTGTCCTGCTTATGTTTGCAATAGAGGGGAAGTCCATGTGCCTTCCCCCTTCGAATAATCTTTCAGGCAATCTGATGTTCGATTCTTTGCCAATTGAAAATGCTGCGAAAGAATTTACGGAGATGGCTGAACGGAGCCTTCTTTCAAATGAAAGGATGACGTTAAAGTTTGAGAGCCTTAATTCGGGAATAAATGCAGAAGTGATCAAGACCAGCACGGGACCTGTTATTACTGTTCTGGGAGGTATGATCAGTCATCCGAGAATGAATAAGAACGTACTTTCATTGCTCCTTTGTCACGAACTTGGTCACTACCTAGGTGGCCCTCCGCTGAAATCTAGAAATGGATGGTCATCTACGGAAGGTCAGGCAGATTATTTTTCCGGTGAAAAATGCGCGCATGAATTAGGAATGAATGAGATAGATTTTCTTGAGAGCGCATTATCACTCACAAAAATCTATGCTGAAGTGACTAGAGAAGCATCTCCTGAATTGGATCGATGTGATGAAAGTATTGTCCAGCGGACTTTCTATGGTTACCCAAAAGTTCAATGCCGATTAGACACTATTATTGCAGGCTGGAGGAATGAAAGAAGACCTGCTTGCTGGTATTTCGAATAAATCTATTAACTCATATATTTTGAATTAGAAATCTCTTTGAGCCTTAAAAGATGCGGACTCACTTCGAGAATATCCCGATCCCAGCGTCCCAAATTTGCCGCTGCTTTATAGGTTGAATCAAAGAAACTTCTTACGACTGCTGCTGGATTCTCTGCTTGTCTGACTTTTTCATATGGCAGAATAAATTCGTGCAGTTTCTGATCATAATACGCTTCTGGTGGTAAAATCCGAGCTTTTGAAAATCTATCAGGTTCAGGGTAAGCGTACGCATAGAAAGCCGCTTCAGGCATCATGTCGTTCCCTGGCCAGAATCCACAGCTCATGACTTCATGCGAATAGGCTTCTCTCACGACTTCGTTAGAAAGGTGAGGAATCCCGCCTGGATGTTCCGGCGCTCTTCTACCAGAAAATCTCGTGCACGCTAAATCAAAACTTCCCCAGAAGAAATGGACTGGAGAACTTTTTCCTACAAAGTCTGATCTCCATTCCTGGAGAATGTTATTAGCTCTCACCAGGGCCTGGAAAATTTCAAAGGCACAATATGGATTGTATGTTTTGTGAGACCTATCCTTTGCAAATGGTGTTGCATCCATCACTTCGTTGGGAGTGGGTTCAAACGTTGCAGTTACTTCGAAGATCTTAAGTGCATATTGAAATTGTTCATAGAATTCAGCCACTGATTCGTTTTTGAGTCTCATCGTATAGTGGCGTCCAAGGCTGTCATAAAAATAAAGTTTGTGATCGAGAAAATCGAATTCCACAGTCAGATTAAAATCATCCATAGGAATAGCTGAGGTAGTAAGTCCACGACTCGTGACATACAAAGTCGTGTTCCACGAATGATTGGTCGTTGGAGTCTTACAGAGCCTCAGTTTTCCTACTATCTGAAGCCATCGATGAAGGGTTTCTATGGTTGGTTTAGCTTCGTTGTAATCAAGTTTTGGCCATTCACGCATATGATTCTCCCTCTTAAGATACACAGTGTAGGGAGAGTGGTTTGTTAAAAAAAGGTGCGAGTAGGCTTGAGAGTTGCGTCTTTATTAATGATAATGAATGAATGGAAAAAGATGCAGAATCTGACGTAAAGGTGATCGCTATCAAGCTACCGTTCGACTTACAGGAACGCATTCTGACGTTTCCATTTCTGCATGCAATCTCAGAGTTCTATCCGAAAGCCGATCTTCATTTCATCACTCCTAAAAAGGATGTGGAGGTCTTAAACCTTCTACCTTTCAAGGCCTTCTATCATTTGTTTGATGAGGATGAGATCAAAGGCATTATGGATGTTCATCCATATACGGCAAATGCCCGCATTTATAATACTGACTTATTTATTTCTCTCACAAATTCTTTTCCTGATGCAGCTCTTGGTTTAGGTCTTCGCGCCAAACAGCGCGTGGGTTTTTCAGATAACTGGAAAACTCTTGTACTGAATAAAAAGATTTCAAGACCTGTCGGACATCATGTCGTTGAAGATTTTATGAAGCTTTTTGAACAAGCCGTTGGTGGAAATGTTAATAAGCGAATTAAAGTCACATCAAGACCTCTGACTCCGATTATTGAGGGTGATGTTCCTTATGTCGCCATCAATCTTTCTCCTCTACGTGAAGCTGTGATTGAACAGGAGTGGATAGATCTTATATCTATGTTTGAAGGGCAAAAGTTTATTCTCTTCTTCGCTGATGAACAGGTGAAGGGACAGATGCTGATGGAAAATTTCATGGAGAAACTTCCTAAGAAAAATACTTATGTAAATTTTCACTGGCATGACATGATCGAACTCGGTCGTATGCTCGCCTTCGCTCGTGGAGTTCTGACTTACAACGGTCCGTGTGGCGCTCTCAGTGCTTATGTTGGTTCCCGTACTTTAATCCTTTACGATATCGAAGATCCGCAAAAAACAGGTCCGTTCTATTTCTTAGCTGATGTTGCCGTGATGGGAGTGAATAATCCAACTTTGGTGAATTCGACTGAAGGACAAAAGGGATCACTGAAGGCACGAGTGACTTTCAACATGGAAGAAGTGTTCAAGAAAATGAGTGAATTTTTTAGTATCTAGTCTTGTTGTTCAGAAAATCTCTTATCTTTTCCGAAGATAAAACTAATGTTTCGAGACATATCTCGTGAAGCGATGAAGTAGCCTACATTCGTAAATGCAAAGCATGTATTCGATTGAGGAAGGTCTGCGATTGTTTGAGAACAAACCGGAAGAACCTTAATCACCACTTCGCCAGACTTACAAAGTAGCTTTGAGTTCACGAGAAATGTCAGACCAGCTTTCATGCTATCTGCATCGAAAGTCTCTTTACCATCTGTCCATTCGTCACGAGTGACAAGATGAAGGCCTGTATGACGGTTATAAGGAAGAAGTTTATCAAGACACGTAAGTTCCTGCGCGAATGATGAAAGACTCGATAGAAGGAACAGTAGTCCGATAATTTGTTTCATGCTTTTTCCCTTTGATTAAATTCTAACACAAAGTCAGAGCGGGAAAAGAGCGCCACGTTTTACCGTGGCGCAGAGAGTTACATAAATGAATCGAGGAGTGTGTTGAGAGATTGAAGCTTGTCCTGGTACATTTTCGCTTTTTCGTTAACTTCAGCGCGAACTTCTTCAGGAGCATTGGCCATGAAGTTCTGATTATTGAGTTTTGATTCAACTTTCTTGTACTCGGCCTGGGTTTTTTCCATGTCTTTTTTGATTCGGTTCACCTGTTCATTCAAATCGATGATGCCTTCAAGTGGAATGAAAATCTCTGTATGGGCCGTAGCAAGGGAAGCTGACTTTTTAGGTCGGTCTTGTTCCTTGTTTCGGATTGTTCCAGATTTCACGTTCGCCAGATCTTTCAGGAAGTGGCGTGATTCATACACGAACTTCGCTAGTTTCTTATCATCCGTGAAAAGCTTCACATCGATTTCATCTTTCGGCTTCATGTTCACAGAAGAACGAATGTTACGAATACCAGTCGTAATGTCGATGAACTTATTCATCATCTCGCGAACATCATCGTTCTCAAGAGATTTATCAAATTCTACGTACTCTTCTGAAATGAGAAGGCGCTTCGAATCTGTTTCAAGGTAAGACCAGATTTCTTCCGTGATGAATGGAACGATCGGGTGAAGAAGGTTCACGATCTTTCTGAAGCAGTACTTAAGCATGGTCGCGCGGATGATTTTCGCTTTCTCATCTTCTCCGTAGAGAATATTTTTTGAAAGCTCGATGTACCACGAACAGAACTTGTCATAAACGAACGCATAGATCTCTGCTGATGCATCATCAAAACGATAAACGTCAAAAGCTTCGTTCATGTGCTTCGATACAGTATTCAGCTCAGCCAGAATCCATTTATCGTGAAGGTGCCACTCAGACTTAACTGGTAGTTCATCTTTTGCTTTATCAAGGAACGGGTGAACGAATCGGAAAGCATTCCAGAGTTTGTTCACAAAGTTTCTGTAACCTTCAATTCTCTCAGGATCAAGATTCAAGTCACGGTTGTAACCAGAACCGGCCGCAAGAGTGAATCTCATTGCATCAGCACCATATTGAGCAACCATATCGAGTGGATCGATACCGTTACCAAGAGACTTACTCATCTTACGGCCTTGCTTATCGCGAACGATAGCGTGGATATAAGTGTGAGCGAAAGGAGCTTTACCAGTTACTTTCATTCCCATCATCATCATGCGGGCAACCCAGAAGAAGATGATATCAAAGCCAGTAATAAGCGTTTCATTCGGATAGAATTTATCAAAGCCTTTCTCTGCCATGACTTTTTCATCAGGCCAGCCAAGAGTTGAAAGTGGCCATAGACCTGAAGAGAACCATGTATCCAAAACGTCCGGATCCTGGAAGAAATCTTTCCCGCGACATTCTACACATTCAGATGGATCAGTTTCAGCGGCCCATTTAGCGTCACATGATTTACAGTAATAAACCGGAATCTGATGTCCCCACCAAAGTTGGCGAGAGATACACCAGTCTTTTGGATTCTTTAACCAGGCAAAGTATGTGTTCTCCCAGCCTTTAGGGAAGAACGTCATCTCACCTGATTCAACTGCTTCAACAGCAACACGAGACATCTCAGTTGTGTTTAAGAACCACTGTTTTGAAACCATTGGTTCAACGATTTCATCTGAACGCTGGCCGTGGCCAACTGAGTTCATGTGTTCTTTCTTTTCAACCAGAGCATCAAGTTCAGTGAGAATTCTTTCAACTTCAGCTCTTGCATCTTTAGGCTTGAGCCCTTCGATTTCAGGGGCGAGTTTATTGAATGTTCCGTCTTTGTTCAGGATATTGATGATTGGTAGACCATTACGTTTACCGATTTCAAAGTCATTGAAGTCGTGACCTGGAGTTACTTTAAGACAACCAGTTCCTTTTTCAATATCAACGTGCTCATCACCAATAATAGGAACCTCACGGTTACAGATTGGAATGATGGCTGTTTTGCCAATGAGATCCTTGAAGCGCTCATCATCAGGGTTAACTGCAACAGCTGTATCCGCGAAAATAGTTTCCGGACGAGTCGTTGCAATGATGAGTTCCATGTTCGGATCTTCTTTCACTTTATAACGAAGGTAATAGAAGAAACCTTTTACTTCCTTGTGCTCAACCTCAGCATCCGAGATCGCCGACTGTAAAATAGGGTCCCAGTTAACGATATAGTCTGACTGATAGATAAGACCTTCGTTAAATAACATAACGAAGAATTTCTTAACGGCCTTATTTGGAACTTCATCTAGTGTGAATGTCGAGTAGTCCCAGTCACATGAAACACCCATCTTTTGCTGTTGGTTCACGATCTCTGAACCGTACTGCTCTTTCCATTCCCAGACACGACGAAGGAACTCTTCACGACCAAGATCGTGACGGTTTTTCTTCTCTTGTTTCCAGATAAGTTTTTCAACAACTGCCTGAGTAGAAATTCCAGCGTGGTCAGTTCCAGGAATCCAGAGAGTCTCAAAGCCTTTCATACGCTTGTAACGGATAACTGCATCTTGAGTCGTAGCATCGAGTGCGTGACCCATATGAAGCTTACCAGTTACGTTCGGAGGAGGCATAAGGACAGTGAATGTCTTCCCTTGCTTACCCGCTTTAGGCTTGAATGATTTTGACTCAAGCCATTTAGAGTACCATTTGTCTTCAGCTGATTTAGGATCGAATGTCTTGGGTAAATTATTTTCTATTTCCATAACTCTTCTTTGGTTACTACGTTTTCAGTTCTTGAAGCGACATCCTTTAACTTGATGTCAGTCTCTGTTACCAAAACGATATATTTAAAATTCTTTTTTTCTGAATACGTAAAAATCTTCTTAGGCTTAGCATCTCCGAAGAAGAGCTCAACTTTTTTGTTCTTCGCTCTGAGCTTTGAAGCGATTTCATTTGCTGTTTGTTCCCCCTCAGGGACGAAGTAGGCAACGAGGTAATCAAGCTCAGTCTTCGAGAAGTCCGGCATGAGTTTATGAGCATTGAGGAAGTCAGTCAGAGGAACTTCACCTAAGCCCATTCCAACGCCTTCAAGCGGTTGTTCGTTGAAGATTTGAAGGAGGTTAGCGTAAGAGCCGCCACCTGCAATTGCACGACGGTTTTCCGGGTGCTTGTCGAAAATCTCGAATACAACACCAGTGTAGTAATCAAGACCACGAACAATTGAAGGATCAAACTTCACGTACTCACTCAAACCCATCACTTTCATTTTCTCAAAAAGATAAACGAGTGGATGAATGTGTTTCTGAACAACATGGTCACCGATCGCTTCAACGCCTGCGAGTTTTGCCATGAAGAGTTCCGAGAGTGAAGTATCTGTGAAATATTCAGTCGTAAACTTTTGAACGTCCGCGATAGATTTTAATCCTACGAACTCTTCAAAGATTTTTGCTTTGTTCTCATCGTTTGTAAGAGCGCGAACTTCAGCTGCAAACTTCTCAGGTGCCATTTTATTTTTAGCATCTACAAGCTTGTAGAGTTTCTTGGTTGGACCTGCTTCAAGACCAATGAGTCCTTCGAACACGAGATCCACAAATCTGCGGTCGTTCACAAGAACTTCAAAGTGCTCGTGATTAGCACCGAAACTCTTAAGAAGCTCAATCGCAAGTTGAATCACTTCGATCTCACCGTATTGGCCGGCACCGAAGATATCAACGTTGTACTGATAGAACTCACGAAGGCGACCCTTCTGTGGTTTTTCATATCTCATGAGATTTGGAATCGAGTACAGACGAATAGGTTTAGGAATTTCACGGTGAACTTGAGCAACCATACGAGCAAGTGTCGGAGTCATCTCAGGACGAATCGCTACATGACGATCACCACGATCAGTGAATGAATAGATTTGTTCGTTGATGAGTTCATCACCAGATTTTGCGCGATAAAGATCAACTTCTTCTAAAAGCGGGCCATCGTATGGTTCATACGCAAATTGCTCAGAGACAACTGCCATCTTCTCGAAGATGAAATTTCTCGTGCGCATTTCTTTTGGAAAAAAATCCCGCGTTCCGCGATAAGGGGATTTATTGAGTGCCATACATGTCCTTTGTGATCGAATGGGCCCTCAGATTATACACGTTTAAACACGTTGACCTAGAGTGTTATGGCGGTTGAACCCCCCACCTTTTTGACATTGAATTGACCGGAATTTTTCTGATAGGATTTCATTACATAACAAGGTGGGGAATGCGTGATACATCCCCCTGAACCTTCTCTAGCAATGTTTAAAAATCACAGCGAGCTGTAATATTAAAACAAGCAGGATCAGGAACCTCGTTATGTCTTCCATAACAATCCTTTGGTTAAAGGCCCCCTTCAATGGGGGTCATGGAAGTTTTCGAGATCCCGATATCCTGCAAATCACCAGACAAATTCAGATAAATGTAATGAATTGAAATCAGAGGCTGTAAGCTGCTCTGAATAAAAGAAATAATGGCCTATATTACGGAATTATTTTTTTATTTTTTGGTCGAGTTCTTTCGAGACTTCGTCCGATAGTGGCGAGAGGTCATCAGGAGTAGCGTCCTGAACTTGTTTTGTTGCCTCGGTTTTCTCTCTTTCAGACTCTTCTTTCAGGCTTGGGGCCGCAGTCGTATCGCTTTGCGCACGCTTGATGTCTTCTGGATGAACCTCGAGAAGCTTAGAGGGGATATTAAAAATGGTAATTTTTGTTTCAGTCGATGCTGTTGAAGCAAAACGTTTGAAGAGGAGTGAGCGCTCATTCAGACGGCGGAGAATCGTCCAGGAAACCTCTTTAGTGAGGTCGTTGAACTCTGTCGTCGTCAGTGAATCCATCTTATCAACCCATGGAAGGATGTAAGTCAGGTAGCGGGAAAATCTCTGAGCTTCAGTCTTGTTAGCACCATCAAAGTTTCCAGCATTAAAGCTTCGCGCTGTAATGAGACCCATTTTCTGACGGTGATTAAGTTCGGCCAGAATGGAGCGCCAGATCCATTGCGAGAACGGTGTCAGGAAAGTCCGTTTCTTTTCAAAATCTGCTTCAAGTCTTGTCACAAGAAATGTCGTCATGTCGAAATTTCTGACTTTCTTGTGTTTATATTCAAGAACGTTTTTAATCACTTCTGATTTCATCAAAAGGAAAATGTGTTCTTTCTGAAGAAACCCAAGGTTCTCATCAAGTTCTTTACAGATTCCCACGAGCTGGATTTTTTCAAACGGAGTCTTGAGTGAGAGTTTCATCGATTCAAAAAGATGACTGAATTCCAGTGGGACACGGTCATTCACAGTTTTGAAATCTTTATCAAAAGCAAACGCTGGGAAGGTAATGAATAGAGCGAGAAGGATCTTAGATATCAATCTGTAGCTCCTCTTTTGTCGGTGCCGACTTCAACGTGTCTTCACCAAGATTTGCCTGACCTTCGAGAACAAAAAATTCACCTCGGAATGGTATAAGCACTCGGCCGTCCATTTCAATGATCTGAGAGACAGCTTTCATCTGAGTTTTTGCCTCGATATTCTGTGTTTTCAGCTCGAGTTTCACTACTTCAGTCACTTTGTGATTAAGCTGCTTATCCTGATTCATCGTCTTCACAAAATAAATCCACTGCGGAAGACAAACCATGTTGCCAATATCCTGCTCAATAGAAGTGTAGATATTCAACATGCCAGCGAGATTTGTGACATCGTTCAAAGGGATATAGGAAATCTTGCTTCCGCGATCAACACCATCATAGGGAAATTCACCAACACCAAGGTAACCTTCGTGCTGACAGAGCTCAAGACGGGTCGCTGTTTGTGAGCTCTTGTAAATGATATTGCTCTTTAGAGTTTCAAGGTCAAAAGTCACCATGGCGCTATAACCCTGCTCATTGATATCAGAGTAAATAACCGCTCGTGATGAAACCATTTCGACTTCAGGTACAAAGAAAGGATTCGATTTTTTTGAAAGTTTGATCTCAAATTTTTTCTGAGTCACGAGATTTACGATCATGATCTTCTTCTCGTACATATCAAAAAACGTGATCCACTCATCTCTCAGGTGAAGTTTGACTCCACGACCCGCTCCGATTTCCCGGGTAGTCGTGTTGCCGTAATCCACCACGAAAATCTTGTGGTTCTTAATAAGACTCATTTCATCGTATGCATTTGGTACTGATTCAATGGCAATACGGTTCTTGAAACGTGATCCCTTAACTGCGAAATAATTTGAGTTTGAATCAGTGAGAAAATCTGTGCTTCTGAAACTGCTTACGAGTCCTAAAACTCCGGCCTTTTTCTGAACGTAAGCATATCGCCCGTCCATACTGATGTAGCGGAGAGTATCAGGAGAGTGCTTCGTGAGAAATCTCGGGAGCTCAGCTGCCTGCAAAGTGAAAACTAAAAATAATAAACTAATCCAGCCCATACATCGTCCATAGTTTTAAAGGGTGGATCCGCTGGTAACTTTTCACAGCAGAATAAATCGTACTCCAGCTCACAAGACGTGGGGCCTGTAAGCTGTCACCTGCGGAACGGAGAACGAAGACAACTTTATCTTTATCCTTGATGACTCCGTTAACAACAAACGGCATGGCCGTACATTGATTGATCGTATTCATTTTAAAGAATGTTGGAAGTAGTTCTTCAGCGCAACCGATACCGTGAATAATTCCATTATTTGATTTCTTGAAGAACGTAGTCATAGCAGAAAGCGTATTTAATTGACGTCCTTGCTTCTTGAAATCGTGTGTAAGGAGATAGCTCTGCGAGAATCGCTCTTCACGAACATTAAGAGGGAAGTAAGGAATCGTCGCACGGCCTTTAATCTTGATGAAATCAATCGCGCGGTCATTATAAAGGATTCTGTGTTTACACTGAGAGATAAAACACTGATCACGCTCGTAGATAATGTAGCAGCCAGATTTGTATTTAAGGAGAAGTGGATTGTAATCAAGTGAATCTACAAACTCGCACACTTCAGATTGAGCAGCACCACGAGTCTTTTTCAAGATATCGGCCACAACAGTTGAATAAGATTCTGGCTGATTGGCATATTTACCGAAGAACGTTTTAGCGCAAACTTCTCTTTGATTCAGACGGTCTTCATAACAAGCTTCAAGCTTCCAGTTAACATCATTGTCAAAGTTCTTATTAAAAACGAACGTCGCTCCAGCAGAAAGAGCTGAGCAAGGACCTTGCGGAGGAAGAACTTCACCAGTGCCAAAATGACTGATAATTCGACCCATGTTGGTTGCAATCATCTGATCCGAATTACCCGGACAGTCTTTATATGAAGCTTTGAGAGAAGAGTAGTTGAGCGCCGTTGAGATCTGATCACAATCCGGCTGAGGTCTTAAACCTGAGTTTTTACCCGTTGGATAAAGACAAGCGTCCTTCTCTTTTTTCATTCTTCCAAGGCACGCGAGATACTGTGGATTACTAAGTTCATTTACATTGAGAAGACCCTTACATACGTCTTCAGCATAAACCTTATCTTCATATCCGCCGGCAATTTTCGTCCAGAAAGACACATTCAGGAACTCTTCACAGAAAAGATCTTCATCATCAAGGTGAGTACAAAGGTTCTCTATGTAATCTTTTTGAATCAGGGTCTGTTTGTCTTCAAGAATTCTTGCTACCGCTCTTCTCTGCTGAAGATCTTTCGGATCTCCGCCGCCAGCTCGGGCTTCTTTTACATATTCATAAATTTGGCAGATGAAGGGAGTTTTCGGATTATTCACCCAATCCACGTGAATGTTACGACACTGATCAATCCCGGATGGAATATCGAAGTTGATTTCCTTCAAAGTCTTCTCAATTGTCTTCACCTGGAAAGCAGCGATGTTCTTCTGAGTTTCAGGGCATTCCTCATTTACGACCTTAGCAAGGAAATCCTTTTTGCTAATCACGGCCGACTGACGTGTTTCTTTTTCAACATACGTCATGAGGACGTTTTTGATTTTTCCTTCTGATGATCTCAGAAGGTCAGTCAGGATCGTTTCATAAAAACGACATTTATCTGAAGAGGCGAGACGAAGATAACCAGGATCCGAATGAAGAATAATTGAATTCAGGAAGTCCGGTTCAAGTTCAAGATTTGTAACTGTTGATGATCCACCAAAAACTCTTCCGCCTTTGATGAGGGCATCAGTACGTTTTGTTACCTTATCAGTATCAATCTTAATGAGTTTTTCAAAAGTCTGAATGATACCGGGATATTCTGTTTTAGCGGGAGTAGCGAGGGGAGCCGTTTGTGCGAAAAGAGATGGGCACAGGATCACTGTGCCCAGAATAAACTTATAAAACTGATTTAGCGAGAATCGAGGCAACGTCTTCAACCTGCAGGTTCTCCGTTGTATTTACATGTCCCTTAGAGGAGTTGAAGTTAATCATACAATATGAGCATGATGTTGCAAGTTTTTGCACCTTCGTGTCACCGATTTGCTCGAGACGATTTTCTGCCAAATGCTTACCTTCTGGAAGCTCGTACCACATGTTACCGCCACCCATTCCGCAACACAGGGCCTTATCTTTGTTTTTCTCCATTTCAATCAGTTTCACACCAGGAATTGATGTCAAAATGTCTCGAGGAGCATTGTACTCGCCGTGGTGACGGCCTAGGTAACAAGGATCATGGAATGTAAGTTCGCCAGCAACATCTTTAAGTGCTTTCAGCTTACCAGAACGAAGAAGTTCAGAAAGAAGTTCAGTGTGGTGAACTGTCTCGAACTGACCATCATCGAATTTAGCGTACTCTTTACCAATCGTGTGAAGGCAATGTGGACAATGAGTCACAACTTTACCAAATTCGTACTGTCTCATATTCGCGATGTTTTCGATCGCAATTTCATAGAATGAGTACTCATCACCGAAACGACGAACAGGATCGCCGTTACACTTCTCAGTTTTACCCATAACTGCGAATGAAACTCCCGCTTTTTTCAGAAGATTCACAGTATCTTTCACAACTTTCTGGTTTGAACCATCGTATGAACCGGCACAACCAACGTAGTAGAGGTAATCAACTTTTTTACCAGCTTCGATAACTGGAACATCCATACCCTGGGCCCAGTTGAAACGATCGTCCTGAGAAATACCCCAAGGGTTTCCGTTCTTCTTGATCTTGTTAGTCGCATCAGCAGCTGCTGGTGGAAGATCACCAAGAGTAAGGGCCTTATAACGTTTAAGATCCATGATCACCTGAACGTGCTCGATGTTCGCTGGACATTCTTCCATACAAGCACCACAAGTCGTACAAGCATCAAGTTCATTTGAAGCGTAGATTGGATTCTCGCCCCATAGTTCTTTATCCGGAGCTGCACCATTCGTTTTGCAAACGTTGTAATCCATTACATCACGCATTTTTGTGATGATGAGTTTTGGATCAAGTGGCTTGTCCGCAAGATT
>JBEIQF010000014.1:0-20859 GCA_040376635.1 Halobacteriovoraceae bacterium | reverse complement strand
GCAGATATGCCATCAAAGTCTACGTGATCAAATGATGTCTCTGCAATTTTTTCAGAACCCTGCATGCGGTATATCCTGAAGACGGTATTGATACCCGCTTCACGAAAACATTCAAAATAGGTTTTGATAAAATCCATGAGACTATTAAACTATTAGAATGCATATTTTGGCAGCTCTAATTTTCGCTTGCTCGCTCCAACGGACAATAATGAGGAAAAATTAAGAGCTGTATTTTTTACACTCACCTCGTAAATCTTCACGGTAAATTATAAATAGCTCCAAACCCCAAAGGAGAATTTATGAGATATGCTCTGCTCGCAATTTTCGCTGTGATCTTTTCTGCCGAAACATTCGCTCAAAGCCGCCGCGTGATCGTTCGTCCAGGTCGCACAACAACTACTGTTATAACTCGAGACCGTCGTCCTGATTACCGTCCGGGTCCGGTTATCGTTCGTGACCGTCGCCCTGATTACCGTCCAGGTCGTCCAGTAATCGTTGGCCCTCGTTATAATCCAAACAGACACTCAACTCGCGTCATCCGCACTTATCGTCGTGATCCAGTTATCTGGAGCTCAGGCTTCGGTTACCAGTGTGGATCTTTCGGAGACCTTCTTCTTAACGGAAGACTTGTTCACAATTTCAGATTCTCTTCAGACTGTTACACAGCTCTTGAAGACATCCGTATCTACGGTGATTTCTGTGATGGTGAAGATCTTTACGATCAGTCAGGAATGCTTGAAGCTCAGTTCACATTCGATTACGAGTGTAGAGAAGCTCTTGGCTGGTACTACTAAGCTCCTATAGTAAATTCTCAAAGTGAAGGCCGGGTTAGTCCCGGCCTTTTTTTGTTTAAAATCAGTCATGTACAGTAGGTAGTGCTTTTTTTGTAAAATAGTGTACACTGGTGTACATGTCCGAAATAGGTCAAAACTTAAAACATGCTCGTACTCAAGCAGGCTTCACCCAGAAGGAAGTAGAGGCGAAGCTTGGTCTTCGCGAACTCAGCATGAAAGACTACGAGACGGGCAGGATCAAACTTCCAGCAGAGATGGCGAAAACGTTCGCTGATCTTTTCAATGTCAGCGTGTCGGTTCTTCTTACTGGCGATGATAAATCGCAAGGCAACAGCGGGCAGGCGAGAAACCTTGGCCAGCTTGGTTTGCTTTTTCATCGCGGGGATCTAGGGAGTCTTTATCTGGATCCGGTGATACGTGCGGGTATAGAAGAACACAGTGATAAAGCACTCACTCATTCAATCTTTGAACTTCTGACGATTGATTTTACAGAGCCTCAGAAAATCAAACTTATGACCGAGATTCTGAAAACTCTCGGATCACTTATGGCTGTGGATGACAAGATAAGCGAGGAAGAGCTTAGTTTTCTCAAAGGCCTTATTAATGACATGGGCCTTGAGCCTCAGGGAAAATCCATCACTCGCGCAATTACAAACCAGCATCTGCCTCAAACTGAAGCCTTCAGACACAGTTCAGGCCTTAAGCATTTTCTGCTGTGGATGATGTTCCTGCTTTCTAAGAGTGATGGAAAGATTACTCACCAGGAAGTCAGTTTCATTGAAAACTGCGCTGAGATTTTGAAAGTGAATAGAACGAATTTCATGACTATCAAGAATTATTTCAAAGGATCTTTTTAAATGGAACCATGGTTGATCTGGTCTATTGCCGGCGGAATTCTGATTTTGAGTGAACTATTGATTCCGGGATTGATCACAATCTTTATCGGGCTAGCCGCTCTTGCAACTGGACTAGGAATTAAGTTCGGCTACCTCACTGATACAACTTCAATCATCGTGACTTTTGTCGTTGCGACTCTTTTCTTCCTGATTGTGATTAGGACGTTTTTCCTTCGTTTCTACAAAGGAAACACATCTGTTCATAATGTGGACGAGCAGGAAGATATGAAAGGAAGTATTGTCACTGTTGATGAAGATATTGAACCATTTAAAGACGGAAGAATTCATTACCGAGGAACAACTTGGCAGGCACGAAGTGATACGCCGATGGCGAAAAATCAAAAGGCCATCATCATTCGACTTGAAGGAAATACATTTTTAGTTAAACCAATAGAGGAGTAAGAAGTATGTTAACCGCTTTCACTATCATCGCAATCGTGATGTTACTGGTGATTTACAACACCGTGACAATCGTTTCGATGAGACACAGCTATGTAGTTGAACGCCTGGGAAAGTTCAGGAAAGTTCTCGAGCCGGGAATTCATTTCCTCGTGCCATTTATCGACAACATCACTTACAAACACGAGATTCGTGAACAAGTGATCGATATTCCCTCGCAGACTTGTATCACTCAGGACAACATGCAGGTTGAAGTAGATGGGATTGTTTATCTCAAGGTAACCGATCCCAAAAAGGCCAGTTACGGAATTGGGAACTACCAGTTAGCGGCTACCAACCTCGCACAGACCACTATGCGTTCTGAAATTGGTAAACTTTCGCTTGGTCACGCTTTCTCTGAAAGAGAAACGCTTAACCTGAAAATCGTGAAGGAGATCGATCGCGCCAGTGAAGCGTGGGGGATCAAGGTTTTGAGGTATGAGATCAAGAACATCCGTCCATCCAAGCACATCGTTTCTACTCTAGAAAAACAAATGGAAGCTGAACGTGAGAAGCGTGCAGAGATTACGCTTGCTACTGCAGACAAGGAATCTAAGATCCGTTTGTCAGAAGGTGATAAGACTGAAGCGATCAATATCTCAGAAGGTGAGAAGCAACGTCGTATCAATATTGCTAAAGGCCGTGCGCTCGAAATCGAACTTATCTCTCAGGCCACTGCTGAAGGTGTGAAGCTTGTTGCTGCTGCGATCAACGAACCAGGTGGAAGCAAGGCCGTGAAGATGCAGCTCGTGGAACAGTTTATTGATGAAGTTGGTGCTGTGATGAATTCAGCGAAAATTACTTTCCTTCCAAGTGAGATGGGAAATATCAAAGCTGCTTTTGAAGGTATTAACAAAGTAACGGAGAAAATCTAATGGAATTAATGACTCTTTTAAATGTTGGTTTCTGGGGAATGGTTCTCGTTATCATCCTCTTTAACTTTATCCGTTCAGTTCGTCTCGTGCCGACACAAAAAGCGTTTATTGTTGAACGCCTGGGTCGCTACCATAAAACTCTTGAGGCCGGCTTTCATGCCTTGATTCCTTTCGTGGATAAGGTTGTTGCTGAACAAGATCTTAAAGAATACACAATCGACGTTCCACCTCAGGAATGTTTCTCGATGGATGAAGTAAACGTTGTTGTTGATGGTGTAATTTATCTCGCGGTTGCCGATCCTGCCAAGGCAACTTACGGTGTGACTGATTATGTGTTCGCTGCGATTGAATTAGCGCAGACAACTACCAGATCCATCATCGGTACACTTGACCTCGACAGAACGTTTGAAGAGCGTGATCTCATCAGCTCAAAAGTGGTTGAGCAGCTAAACCTTGCCGGAACAAGCTGGGGTATTAGAGTTCTTCGTTACGAAATTAAAAACATCCAGCCACCAAGCACAGTTCAGAACGCGATGGAAAAACAGGTGAGTGCTGAAAGACAGCGTCGTGCGATCCTCGCCAAGTCAGAAGGTGACAAGCAAGCGAAGATCAACATGTCTGAAGGTAAGAAGATGGAGATGATTAACATCTCTGAAGGTGAAATGCAGAGAATGACCAACGAAGCTCAAGGTCGTGCTGAAGAGATTTTAACAATTGCCAAAGCAACTGCTGAATCAATCAGAAAGATTTCTCAGACGCTTACGATGCAAGGTGGAGAAGAGGCATTCAAATTGAAACTCACTGAGAAGTATTTCCAGAAGATCAGACATCTTGCTGACGGCAAGGTGGAAGTGATCATGCCTGGCAAGCTTCAGAGCTTTGATGATTGGACTAAGAACTTAGGATTATAATTAAAACGGGATTTGAACTTTAGGCTTGGGTACGGAAACATCGAACCATTTTCGAACATCCATATCCAGGCCCAATCCCAACATGTAATTGTAAAGTGCTCGACGAAGGCCCACTCCCAATACATCGTGATCGACGAACTTCTCTTCAGTAAAACCAATCTCATTCAAAGCGAATAAACCGTGCTTCGGTTTTTTTAACGAATCAACTTTAACATTGAACTTCGCAGGATTTTTTCCAACCGGAGAATGAACAGTGAGAGCGAAGCGGTGCCAATAAGCAGAACTTAAATAACCTTTTTGGAAAAGCTGTCTCACAACTTCAAGACTCTCGACAGTTTCCTGAACAGTCTGAGTAGGGAAACCATACATCAGATAAGCGTGAACAAAAATGCCGGCGTCTTTGAAGTTCTTAGTGACCTTGGCCACTTTTTCTATCGAGATACCTTTATCAATCAGTTTCAGAACACGATCAGAAGCAACTTCAATACCGCCAGTCACAGCAATACATCCGGCCTTGCTCATCAGTTCAGCTACATCTTTAGTGAAATAGGGATCGAAACGAAGATTGCCCCACCATTGAACCTTGAGACCACGTTTTAAAATTTCATGGCTCATGGCCTCGAGAAGTTTTGGAGGTGCGGCTTCGTCGACGAAGTGGAAACCAGTTACGCCAGTTTCTTTGATGATCGCTTCCATTTTATCAACGACTGCAGTTGCTGTATCAGGTTCGTAACGACCAATATAATCGAGACCTACGTCGCAGAATGTACATTTCTTCCAGTAACAACCGTGAGCGAGGATCATTTTGTTCCAGCGTCCATCGCTCCAGAGCTTCTGCATGGGATTTAATGATTCCATCATCGATACATATCGATTCATGTCGAGTCCGCGGAAGCTTGGTGCATCGAGGTTCTTGAATTTCACATCATGGAGTTCTGGATTTGAAACTGTCACGACTTTGCCGTCTAGTCGGTACATCGTGCGAAGGAGTTCGCCAGAACCGGTTTGAATATATTGCAAAAGGTGTTCGAGTGGTTTTTCTCCATCATCGAATGTGATGAAATCTACGAGATCAAAAAGGCGAGGGTCTTCCAGAGTTCTAAGTTCCGTATTTACATACCCGCCACCCATCAGGACTTTCACGTGCGGGAAATCTTTTTTCGAAGTCTCAGCGATTCTGAGGGCGCCAAGAAGGTTTCCAGGAAATGGAACTGAGAGACCAATCACATCTGGGGAAAACTTCTTTAAAGACGAATTTGTGAGCTCTGCGATCCATTCATCAAGCAGAGTGCGTTTCTTTAATCGATTGAGGAGCGGATCGTATGAATTAAGTGAAAGGCTTATCTTCTCAGCGTAACGGGAAAAGCCAAAATCTGGATCCACACCTTCACGGATCACATCGGCGAGATCATCCAGGTAAAGGCTTGCGATATGCTTGGCCTTATCGAGGTCTGAGAGCTCATAGAAAAGATCCAGCACACCGCCTTGATTTTCATCAAGGGGCATGAAGCGTGGGCCTTCAGGAACAAATTCACGTGAACCAAGTTTTTCAATGTGAGTAGATTCATTAGTTTGAAGAAACTTAATTACATCTTCGACAGTCGCTTCGTATTGTTCAGCGGCATCTAAGTAAAATTCCAGAAGCTCATTGCGTTTCTTAGATTTTTTTATTTCAGACGTAATTTTTTCGAGACCTTCTTTCGAGAAAATCTTCAAAATCAGTTCAAGCGACAGATCTACCTGATTTACTTCATGGCCAAGCTTCGCAAGATACGAAGTCAGATACGCCGTCGACGGGTACGGTGTATTGAACTGGGTCAATGGTGGAATGTAGAGTAGGAGCTTCATAGGGGAGTTCTACGTTAGAGGCAAGAGAACGTGAAGGTATGATGGAAAATCTGCCTACTGAAATCGACCAAAATAAATGATCGCAATTCCAAAAAATCCTAAAAGAACAGAAATGAACGAAAGTCCGTATATAAAGTCCCCTTCAGGCTTGGCACTGGTGTCCTCAACGTGTTTATTGAACTGCTTCCACCAGATTCTTCCAAATAGAATTGAAGCTAGAATAAGGGCCAAACCAATAGCTCTGACAATAATTGGGTCTTTAAGCATACCTAGATTCTAAATGCAGTATTTGAAAGCCAGCTACTTAATTAAAATTTTCCGAATTAGAGAATGCGGTGCTTACGTAAAAGTGTGTTGGAACCCTCTTTGGAACCCTCTTTAGGAACCATTTTTTGGGCAAAAAAAAAGCCACCCGAAGGCAGCTTTTTCTTTATAAATTTGGTACTCCCAAGGGGATTCGAACCCCTGTTACCGCCGTGAAAAGGCGATGTCCTAGACCGGGCTAGACGATGGGAGCGTAACCGGATTTTGCTCTGAATGTTCGTAAAAAAATGGTGATCTCTCTGCGACTTGAACGCAGGACCCTCTCCTTAAAAGGGAGATGCTCTAACCAACTGAGCTAAGAGACCACTTTCGAAACGAAGGTCTACAAATTATTGTTTCTGAAGAATTTTGTCAAACACAAAAATAGGAAAATTGCGGAATATTTTAGGGACTAAACCAAGATTTTTTAGAGAGTTAACTAATAATGGCCTAAAGCAGGAAAAGTTCTATTTTTTCTTCGCACCTGGCTTCGCTGGGGCCGGATTCTCGAGTGAAGTCATACCGAAAATGTTCTTAGACAGCTTGCTTCCGTCAATCCAGCAGCCTTCAACCGTGAATTTACCGTTGTTATGAGTGTCATTTGAGCAGTCGTCCACCATTGCACCGGTTTCACGATTTTTACACAGACATTTCCACTTCTCGGTCGAAGAACTGAATCCATTTCCCCATGAATTGCGGAGAAGGAACTGACATGAATTTCCAACTTTCTTTTTACCTACGATGAGTGATTCGTGGCCACCACAATTGTCAGCGTTTTTACTCGCTTGGGTAGGTGTTTTCCTTTCAATGCCGTCAAAGTCAGGCTCATAAAGAACTTTGGAGCAGTATGAAACAGAAATAGGTGCCTTCAATGTGTTTAGTTTTCTTTCTATTGTCGGACCCCATTCGGTATCAACTTCTGTTGTGAAGTATTTCGGCTTCGGGATATTTAATTTCTGAAGATTTGATCCGCACACTGGAAGAACAAGATCTGTGAGAATCTTTCTTGAACTTAGCACACTCAAGTTGCGAAGTTCTGGCATCAGCGCTTCCCAGGTTGCACCAGGAGAGCACCAAGGTCTGTGAGCTTCGATCGCTTCATTAATCACGAGATCAATTTCTTCAGCAGTAGGTTCTGCTGTAGGATCAGTTTTTCTTTTTGTGTCGTAGAGATTTTTAATCTTGGGAGCGAATTTTTCAATCAGGTCCATGACATCAACGTCCTGGACATTTGCCTTATCGGCCCAGACTTTGATCGCACTTGAAATCGTGTCGTAACGACAGTTTCCTGCTTTGATCATTTCTTCGATGGCATTGAACGTAATACCAGAAGAGATTTTATCTTGTTTGATACTTTCAGCGTATTTAAGAGCGGCCCAAAGAGGATGCACACTTCTTTCATTTCCGTTTTTCACCATGTGGTAATCAACGAGTTGAGCAGCTACGTAGGCATAACAAATACCAATACCGTCCTGATCATAAACTGGAATTTTAGCGAAGGGAGATTTCTCTTCAGTGATCAGGTTCATCGGAGTGCAATCTGTAGCGAAAGCCGACTGAGCGATTAGCGCCAGAGCAATCAGGAAAAATTTCATCTAACAAACCTTTCAATAGCATTGGCATCAACAAGAGTTTTATCTTTAAACATACAGAACGACTGCTCATTGTTGTGAGAGTCTTTCAGGATCACGATATCTAATTTGAGATTGTGGCAGTAGAGGGCTGCAGGATTCTGGCCATTCACGCCAACAGGTTCAGGAAGTTTCTTTTTTTCTGCGAAGAAATCTAAAACATCGCACTTCGCTTTATCAGCGAGACATTTCTGCGACATCCAGCCTTTCACTGAATCATTGAAACAAAGTTTCTCCTTCATCTTGTAACCGTGAAAATCATCACAGGTCGCAGATAAAGCAACTCGAGAAATAAAATAGAAAATGATCAGTCCACAAAGTTTAAATACAGTCATGCTTAGTTCCTACCCGATAAACATTATTTCTCGATTAGGGTTTGAAACGTAGACGGTAAGTTTTGCTGATTTAAAGATGAGAAGTGCCCCGCAGAAATACGGGACACTTTATTAAGAAATTATGAATACTTTTTTAAGAACACAACTTGATTGCGATCAGGGCCGTAAGCATAGATACCAACAGGGATTCCAAGTGATTCCTGGATGAAGCTCATATACGCTTCAAACTCTTTTGAAGGTTTACCAGCACCGAAATCATCAGTGAATGGAGCAAACGTTTTATAGAGAGGCTTAGCGTTGTATAAGTTGATTCCAGGGTAGGCACAATCTACCACTTTCCCGTTCACTTCATACGCATAGCACACTTTGAGTTCTTTCAAGTTTGAAAGGATATCAAGTTTAGTAAGAGCGATTGAAGTTAGGTGAGAACATTTAACTGAGTAACGAAGAAGAGGAATATCAAGCCAGCCACAACGACGCTTGCGTCCTGTTGTTGCTCCGAACTCGTTTCCTTTAGTCTGAATTTCAGCACCAAGTTCATCGAATAATTCAGTAGGGAATGGACCTTCACCAACACGAGTCGTGTACGCTTTCGCCACTCCGATAACTTCTTCAAGCTTCTTGCCCGGGATACCAGCACCTGTGTAGATACCTGCACCAGCAGTCGAAGAAGAAGTTACGTAGGGATATGTTCCGTAATCAACATCTAGAAGAATTCCCTGAGCACCTTCATAAAGAACGCGCTTACCTTGAGATAGTTTTTCATCGATGAGCGAGAAAGTATCAGTCACATAATCTTTGAGTGATTCACCATAACGATAGAGACGCTCAACTTCCTGATCAATTGACGGGATGTCGATCTGATAAAGATGTTTGAAGAGGATTGCTTTCTCTGCGTATCCGTTTGAAAGTCTGCGAACAAGAGTGTCTTTATCAAGAAGGTCTTTCACCTTGATACCACGACGTGAAACTTTATCTTCGTAAGCCGGGCCAATCCCTTTTCCAGTTGTCCCGATTTTTTCAGGACCCTGTGATTCGCGGGCAGCATCTAAAAGCTTGTGATAGCTCGTGATGACTGTTGCTGTTGAAGAGAGTTTTAAATTTTCAGGAGTAACTTTTGTAACTGATTTGATTTTTGCAAGTTCGTTTAAGAAGTTTTCTGGTTCAAGAACTACACCGTGACCAATCACTGAAAGACAGTGCGGGTGAAGAACTCCGGAAGGGATCACGTGAAGAACAGTTTTTACACCATTCACCCAGATCGTGTGGCCAGCGTTGTGGCCGCCCTGGTAGCGAACTACCATGTCACATTTTTCTGCAAGAAGGTCTGTGATCTTTCCTTTACCTTCATCTCCCCATTGAGCACCAATGATCGCCATAGTCTGCATACGAATTCCTTTCTTCTTGCGAAGAGCTTGAAAAACCAAAAGTTGAGCGTGTCGGTTCACTATACTCGATCGGAGGGGAAAATGAACTTGGATTTAGAAATTGTTAGACCAATTAAATAAAAAAAGGGGAGAGTTTTAAAGCTCTCCCCCTCGAAAGGCGCCTAAAAGTTCCTGGGAGGAATATATTCTAGGCGATCGATCTTAGTTCTAATCTGCTTTGCAATGTGTCGAGAACTGTTTGGAACTCGCTCAATGTCGGTAAATTTCCGAAATGCGTGTTCTCATGCATGTTCATCGATACGAAATCAAAAATCTCTACCTGTGTGGATTTCTCAGCACCTTTCTGAAATGCGCGCCAGTTTGATTTACCTGTGCGTCTGTAGTTTTCGAAAAGATTCTCAACCATTTCCTGCTTGGTCTTGACTCCCACCCCGACGACCTGTCCAGCGGCGTCGATTTCGAGATACCACACTCGATAATCATTCTGATTTTTAGGATGCTGTTTGTTTTCCACGGCGATTGCCAGAAACATAGGAACCTCCTTGCTCTCTGGAAAGATCTCTTCCGCATACTGCTTCCGAAATTTTCCTGTGTGTGTGTGTCCGCCGAACTTCAACTCCTGTTTCCCTTCGGCTTCTGGTTCCATCCTGGATCCATATTAAGAGTCATCTGTGAGCGTCTCCATCCTAGAGATCTGGGATGACTCTTTCGCATCCTGCTTATCTTTAGTTTTCCTTATGCCCCGATGAAAGTAACGACAATTCCACTAACAAAATCTTTGCTGTTTGAGAGTGAAAGTAAGAACAAAAAGAGTCAGAAAGGCTCCAACTTCTCATTTTAATCACTTGCCCCGATGATTCATGGGGGCATTGTAGGACCGTGGAATGCGCAAATCCCGAGTGAAAAACTTCGAAAAGAGTCTTTGCAAAAATTTCTGATCAAGCGAGAATGAAATTCATCAGGAGTTTTGATGTCCGTTATCAAATCCACCATGAAAATGGCGGTCGCTACATTCTTATCCCGCATTCTCGGTCTTGTGAGAGAGCAGGTGATGGCCGCATTCTTCGGTGCGAGTGGAATGACAGATGCTTTTTTAGTCGCTTTCAGAATTCCTAATCTCCTTCGTGATTTATTCGCTGAAGGTGCATTCTCCTCAGCGTTTGTTCCTACTTTCATTGAGGCCAATCAGGAGTCGCAGGAAAAATCCCGCGAACTCATGTGGTCTCTTTTCTGGTTACTCTTCTTTCTAACGGGAGCCATTTGTCTCGGGATTGGAATCTTTGCTCCTGAACTCGTTCGCATATTCGCTCCGTCATTCATCAAAGAGCCTGAGAAATTTCATGTGACTGTGGTTCTTACAAGAATCATGGCGCCGTTTTTAACTTTCGTTTCTCTGGCTGCACTTTTCATGGGTGCCTTGAACGCTCTCAAGATTTTCTTCGTCCCTTCACTTGCATCAGCATGGTTCAACGTGATGAGTATCCTTTGCCAGCTAGGTCTCTCAGGCCTTCTTTATAAGAATGGTTATCATCCGATTTATTCTCTTGGGATCGGAGCAACTGTCGGTGGACTTGTTCAGGCGTTAGTTCAGTTTCCTCTTCTCTTGAGAAAGGGCTACAAACCGATGTGGCCGAAACAGTTCTGGACGAAGAGATCAAAAAAAGTTGTGACTCTTATTGGCCCGGGACTCATTGGATTCGCTGCTGCTCAGGTCAATCTTCTTGTGACGACTATTCTTGCGACTGGTTCCGTAGTTGGTGCTGTTTCTTGGTTAAGTTACGCTTTCAGATTATTTCAGCTTCCCGTGGGAATTCTCTCGGTATCGATCGGAAACTCATCGATGGTGTATTTTTCGGAAGCCTGGAAGAAGGGTGAAAAGGATCAGGCGAAGTCTGCGCTTCAGCAAAGTTATTACCTGTCTTATCTGACAGTCATGCCTGCACTTGTTATCCTATTCTGCTTTTCTGAAGAGATTGTGAATCTCATTTTTGAGCGCGGAAAGTTTGATCGCAACTCAACTATCATGACGGCCGAGGCCCTCAGGATGTATGCGATCGGTTTGCCTTTCTATGGTCTGTATAAAATCTGGGTCCCGGTTTTCTACGCGCTTGATCGCCAGAAGATTCCTGTCATGTCCTCAATTTTCTCGATCGCATTCAATATTTGCTTTTGTTATCTCCTGACTCCGATTTTCGGATTCAAGATTCTGGCCCTTGGAACAACCCTTTCAATGCTAGTGAACTCATCTTTCCAAAGCTGGGTTCTTAAGAAAGATTTAGCACTTTCGACCGGCTTCTTTTTCTCCAAGAGGATCTGGAAAGTGGTAGGGGCAACGGCGGGTTGCGCTCTGCTCTCAGAGACGCTTCTTAAAGTAGAATTTTACACTCAACCATTTCTTAATAAATGCTTTTATTTAGGGGCCCAGATTTTCGCAGTTTGCGCCTTGTACGTCACATTTCTCGTCTTGATGGGAGAGCGAAGCGCCGTCAACGCGCTCCTTGAAAAAGTCACAAAAAAGTTGAAGCGAAAGTAAAATAAATCAACGCTTTATCTTGTATCAGACATTCTTATTAGTTATCATGTAATCAGAATACCTATTTAAGGAAGTTTTGATGAAAACTGATTTTGAAACGCTTAAAGCGCTGTCGACATACACGATCAACCACCTGAAGCAGGCGGAGATGATTGAGTTCCAAGCTGATGCGCGCGCTGATCTTATCGAAGCACTTGCTACTGAATACGGTGTAAGTTTTGCTACTGATGAGAACATCAAAGAACAGGCGATTGAAGAAGTTGAAGAAAAATTCGGCGACGACATCCCTGGTGATATTACTGAAACCGAAATGTTCAACCACGCTCGTAAAGAAATCATCAAGTCGTTCAACGGCGAAAACATTGGTGGTCTTTATCTTATGGAGTCTCTCCATAATATCGCGATTCGTGTGAAGAACTTTCTTCTTTCGAATGACCTCATCGAAGACGTTTTCTCGTCTGACGAAGAGCTCATCGACTTTATTATTGATAAAATTCGCGGTTTTGCGCCAAAGCGTAACTGATTCCTGATGCGCTCATATTTGAGCGCAACTAAGCAATGTCTGAGCTAAGATTCATGGATGAAACTTAGCTCTGCAAGGCTCTCTTCGAAATACGGTCCTTCCACCAGGCCATTCAGAACAGAACTCCGACTCTCAAAAATAAAATATCCCTGATCATTCTGAGCTCTCAATAAATAGATATCATAATAGACACGATCCACGACGTTTTGTGAGGCCTTACCCTCAACTCGAATCATTTCCTGGAAATGTTCCTGGATTTCTGAATCACGAAAGACAACTCGCGAGTCCGTCTCAAATACTACGTCGATATCGAACTCCAGACCTTCGAGATTGAGTTTCTCCTCAAGAAGCTGAGGCATAGTCTTGCCACCGTGATCCGGGTAATAAGCGAAGATAGCATACCAATCGTAGCGAGTGTCCGTTCTTTCAAAACGAAGGGTAGTGGAGGTCTGGTCAACGATCGTCCACCAGTTCGGTATCATTAATGACAACTTCCCGAAATTCACCAGATAAGAGTCTTGTTTAAAACTCGACTTTTCTTCTCCAATAATTTTCAAGGTGTAGATCGCACCCCCGATCATGGCGAGGAGAACGGCCCATTCCCACATATGATTTAGAAATGTTTCCATAATTACGTGAGATTATAGCACAACGAAGACTAAAGTTTCTCCCTGAACCTTCCGATAGTGAAACGATGATGGGCCTTGTCTAGGGAGTTTTTTGCCTCGGTTAGCCCCATTTTGATCAGGTGCTATTATTTTTATTGTAGGAATCTATCTTCCCTTGGGTGGGGAGATTAAATATTGGGTAGGAACAACATGAAAAAGTTAATCCCTCTTTTGTTCGGTGTGATGTTACCTCTAGCAGGAGCACTCGCAGCTGATGACTTCGTCGATCAAGCGGTAGAATTCTGTCGCTCGAAAGGCGGTGCTTACTCCATGGGAAGCATGGTGGAAGAAGGGGACAAATATTGCAGGCAAGTAACCTGTAAGAAATCTACTTCAGACAAATTTGAAATTAAAGACGGTGAGCCGGGTCCTGAGGCAAACGTTGAAGCAACAAAACGTGTATGTATCGCGAAGTCGATCGTAGACGGAAACTTCAACTCTCAAGGAGCACAAAACGGTTCAGCGAGTGGATCAGCTTCTGGAGCTCAGGCAGGATCAGCGGCCGGTTCAGCAAGCGGTTCAGCTTCTGGCTCAGCTAGCGGATCAGCATCTGGTGCACAAGCAGGTTCTGCTTCTGGTGCAGCTTCAGGAGCAGCAAGTGGTTCAGCTTCTGGTGCTCAAGCAGGTTCAGCTTCAGGCGCAGCTTCTGGTTCAGGTGATGGCGGTGCTGTTATCTGTGAAGAGCTTGAAGGTGAAGGTCGCATTCAGCCAGGTGGTCTTTGTTATAACGAATGTAAACCAAAAGCAGCTTGGTACACTCTTGGTCTTGGTACTAAGAAATCAGGTTTCGAAAGAAAATCATGTGTAGAGTGTCTTCTTAAATATCCTGGTGTGTATCGTGTGAAACGCGAATACCTTCCTAAGGATTCAAACGGAAATATTATCGGTGACAGATCAGTTGGTCTTGGCGCTGGTGTAACAGTGAAGACTGGTGTGATCGTATGTAAAGATTCAACTGGTAAAGTTGTTTCAGTTAACGGTTCAGTATGTCCTACAGGAACTGTTCTCTATACAACATCTGGTGCAGGTAACGGTTCTGGTAACGGAACAATTATCGTAGCTGGTGGTGCAGTTGCTGGTTCAGGTAATGGTGGAGTGATCATCGCAGGCGGCGGCGTAGCTGGTGCTGGTGCAGGTGGAAACATTCAACTTCCTGCATACTGTAACTCGACAAAAAATTCAGATATCCAAAAATGTAATGAATGGATGCAGGCAAACCGTCGCTTCCTTTGTTCATCAAGCGGTAACCCTTCTCTATGTATGGGTGGTGCTGATGTAGATATCAACGGACGTTACGATATTGGTAACTGTGTTAACTGTCAGGCAAATGGTGGCCGCAGACAATCTACTCTTTCTGGTATTGCAGAAATCGTAGGTGCGATTGCTCCTCCTCTTGCAGCTTTCGGTTCAGCATATGTTGGTGCAAAAGCTTATCAGAGATCTAACGAAGCTTGGGCAGGTGCCGCAGCTGTAGGTTTCGAACAGTGTCAGCTTTCTCAGAATAATTATCTTCAGTATCTTGCTTCAAACGAGCTTCCAGGATTAACTCCAGCTCAACAGCAAGCTATGAACTGTAACGGCTTCGGTCTTAGCGGTTATGCAGGAATGCAGAACCCTGGTCTTGGTGGTTGGTACGGTGCTGGTTATACTCCAGGATTTATCGGCGGGATGATGGGTCCTTACGGTGGTTACAACCCTTATGGTGGTGGTGGCTATGTTGGTGGTGTTGTTGGTGGTATCGCAGGCGGAATGGCCGGCGGTTACCCAGGCGGCATTGCCGGTGGATATGTTGCTGGCGGATACGTAGCTGGCGGTATGGCAGGTGGATACCCAGGCGGATATGCTGGTGGTTACGTAGCTGGCGGAATGGCCGGTGGTTACCCGGGTGGTATTGCTGGTGGTCTAGTAAATGGTGTTTCAATCGCAGGTGGTATTAACGGTGGATACGTAGCAGGCGGAATGGCCGGCGGTTATCCAGGTGGTATCGCTGGTGGATATGTTCAAGGCGGATATGCCGGTGGTTACCCAGGTGGTATCGCTGGTGGATACGCTCAAGGCGGATACGCTGGTGGTTACCCAGGTGGTATCGCTGGTGGATTAGCTACAGGTATTTCAATCGCAGGTGGATTTAACGGCGGATATGCTGGTGGATTCAACGGTGGTTACGCTGGTGGATATGCTGGCGGCTACGCTGGTGGTATCGCAGGCGGATACATGGCCGGTGGTTACGCTCAAGGCGGATACGCTGGTGGATACATGGCAAGTGGATACAACGGTGGTTATGCTGGTGGTATTGCAGGTGGATACGCTGGCGGATATGCAGGCGGCTACGCTGGAGGATATGCAGGCGGATACGCTGGTGGTTACAACCCTGGTGTAGATATGCAAGCTGCTAACTACGATCGTATGATGCAACAACAAGGTACTTCATACCAGATGGGTATGGGTAGCGGTGGAGCTGGTTACGGCGGTGGCGCATTCGGTGCTGGCGGTTACCCTCTGAATGCAGGAATTCAAATCGGTGCGAATTTTGGCGGAGGCCTCTGGTAATAAGTAATAAACAGAACCGTCTTCGTGTTAATAAAAAAAATCAGGGACTCGCAAGAGTCCCTTTTTTTTGGTCAAAAAAAAAGAGAGCCGAAGCTCTCTTTTGATTTTTACGAATGTTTTTTTTAATTAAGCTTTGTTGTGCACGAGAGTTTTGATTTCGTGACGGAAGATGACTTCGATTTTGTCATCAACAACTTTCTCAACGATTCCGGGGCCGAACTTCACGTGATCGATAATATCACCTTCGTGAAACTTACCATCCATTGCGTATGGAGTAGACTTCTTCTTCGTAGATGACATTTTCTCCATCCACAAATCAGAAACAGAAATAACCTTAGAAGGTTTAGTAGTCGTTTTTTTCGTACGAGTTTTATTTTTCTGAGAAGAAGTTGAGGGATCTTTATAAGCATGAATCGTAAGACAAGTGTTACACTTTACTTTTGCAATATGCTTAGAATCCTTCATCGCAACAATGGTATGACCAAGGTTTAGTTTACATTTTGTGCAATATGAAAGCACATCCTTGCCTACCGTTAACTGGGACATAGTTTTCCTTTTGATTTAGAATCTAGAGAGAGTGAAGACAATCTTATCTATTATACCGATTGTAGCTCTCTACGTAAAGTAAACTCACCTATGAAGAAGACAGATGAACTCCTAGAGAAAGCCAACACCCTGCCTCAACAGCCGGGCTGTTACTTGATGAAAGACAAGAATGGTCGGGTGATCTACGTTGGGAAGGCCAAAAAGTTAAAATCTCGGGTTGTTACTTACTTCAATAAATCTGTGAAGGGCTATAAGACTGATTACATGGTCAGTCATGTTGCTGATTTTGACTTCATGATCACTCATACAGATGCTGAGTCTTTTGTTCTGGAAAACAATCTCATTAAGGAACATTCACCTAAGTACAATATCCGACTTCGTGACGATAAAAGTTATCCTTATCTTCAAGTGAACTGGAATGAGCCTTTTCCACGTCTTGAATACGTAAGACGACCTAAGAAGGGGAAGGGTAAGGAGCTTTACGGGCCATATCCTCCAGGCTCCAATATTTCGATGATCATGCGAGTTCTTACCAAATCCTTTGGTCTTCGTGATTGCAGTCTCAATGAATTTAAATCTCGAAAAACTCCATGTCTTCTTCACCAGATGAAACAGTGTAGTGCTCCTTGTGTCGGTCTTCGCGCTGAAGCTGAGTACGAACAGGATGTGCAGAATGCTGTGAGTTTCTTCCAGGGACCGATTAAAGCGAAACGTACGATTCAGAAGCTTCAGGAAAAAATGGTTGGTTATGCGGAAATGGAAGAGTTTGAAATGGCCGCAGTCATGCGCGATCACGTTCAGCTTCTCGAAGATTTCCTTCAGAAGAGTTATGACCAGAAAGTGGAGAGTATTCAGTCTGATAAAAATATCGATGTATGGTCTTACTGGAATGGTAATGAAGAAGTTGATATCTCACTTTATATGATTCGCTCCGGACTTCTCCTTGGTCAGAAGAATTTCCATTTTGTGAAAGGTGAGTTGATCGAGGAACTTTCTGATGAAATTCTTCAGAAGATCATGCAGTACTACTCAGATCCGGAAGAAATGAATCCGGATATCATTGTAATGGATTTTGAAGAGGAAGAAATCAAGGATGTCCGCGAAGCACTAAATACTTTCGGTGAAATGAAAGTGCTTGGTCTTGGTAAAAAATATTATCCATTAATTGAAATGTGCCGCAAGCATGCAGAAGAGTCTCAACGAATTCGTATTGCAAATGCTGACTCAGTTTACATGGGTCTCAATAAACTGAAAGATCTTCTCAACATGAGAGAGCGTCCTCGCATTCTTGAATGTTATGACGTAGCTATCTGGCAGGGATCGTCACCGACAGCTTCTCAGATTGTTTTTGAAGAAGGAAAACCCAATAAACGTAAGTATCGTTATTACCATCTTGAAACACGCCCTGAGGGAAACAACGACTTTGCGATGATGAGAGAAGTCATCTCGCGAAGAATGGATAATGGTGATCTTCCTGATGTTCTGGTTATCGATGGTGGCGTGGCCCAGGTTAATACTGTTACAGCTGTTCTGCGCGAACTGAATATTGAAATGTGTGTTGTGGGAATTGCAAAGAGTCGTGAGATCTCAGGATCCTTCAAGGCCACTGAAATTGATCGCACTGAAGAGAGATTAATCATTCCAGGCAGAGCGAATCCTTATATCCTCACAAAGTGTCCACCACTCTTTAAAATCATTGTTTCAATGAGAGATGAAGCTCACAGATTTTCCAGAAAACTTCACCACAAAGCAGAATCAAAACGAGTTCTTTCGACATGGCTTGATGAAGTGAAAGGTCTTGGCGAAGATGCGAAGAAAAAAATCCTCACGCAGTTATCAATGTCTCAGGATGAGTTGAAATCATATACGGTGACTGATCTGGCGAATTATTTTGGAATAAAAAACCCCCAGGCAAAAGCGCTTTGGACGCATTTACATGAGGGTGATGTCGAAGGTGAAAATTAATTCAGTATATGAATTACGCGACGGTTTCCGCATCCGCAATCCATACAACGTGCAGTCTCTTGAACCAGAAGATTTTTGTAATCCGGCATATGAGATAGAAGAAGTTTTGATCCGCAGACTTTGCATTCATCCATGGTCTTCTTCACCTGCGAAGCGTCTCCGAAATATTCCTCAAAACTCTCAAATTTAAAATCGATGTCAGACATATTGTGCTCCTCACTTGCATTAAACTCTTCGGTGAGGTCGCAAAATGAGTTAATGAAAATTTAGGACTAGGAAAGTTCAGCCTCCCTGTGCTAGAAACAGGGTATGGACAGCCTTTTTAAGCAAAAATTATTGACCCTCCGGACCCCCCCTCCGGCAGCGTCTTTCAGCGAAGCTCTGCTAGGAGATACTTCGTGGCTTAAGGCCCCGCCACGTGAAAAGAAAGTTGTACTCCCTAAAGAACAGTTTTCTGAAAAAGTTCAGGTGATCGAATCGCTTGAGCGCTTTGCTCAGGAAAAAGCATCTGAATTAAAAACCAATATCCTGAAAGTTGATGGTGGAGAAGTTCACCTGAAAACTGAACCGGGATGGGATGACCTTAAACACTTCAATTCTTACGCTGATTTAAGAGCTGAACTGAAACTCGATGAGAAATATCTCGATATCGTATTGAAAGATAAGACCACTGAGAAAGTTTCTGTTCTCTTCGTCTCTGAGAAATTCAGAGGCTGGGATGAAGTCTCAGCTGAACTTAAAACTGGTTTCATCAATGAGCTGATTGCAGGATTCCCGCTTAAGACTGCAGAACTTTTTGAACGAATGATTATGGCGATGAAGCTTGATCCATCTGAAGTCATCGTCTTCCCGGTTGAAGGTAATGATGAAACTGACTACTCAAAAGACGTGATGGAAGTTGCTGCTTTCTACAAACCTGAAATCATTATCACTCTGGGAGCGAAAGCGACTCAGAAAATACTTAAGTCCAATGATCGACTAACAGTTGTTCACGGACAATTCTTCAACCGCAGTATGAGCGACCGTGGAAACTTCCAGGTAGTTCCTTTGTTCCACCCAAGCATCATCGAGACAAATCAGAACATGAAAAAAACTGCATGGGCCGACATGCAGAAAATCATGAAGCACCTTAAAAAACTTCCATAGTTTTTCCATATTTGTGGTTAAATGATGAGGACGATTTTTAATTTCCAAGGAAAGGGAATTAGTGCTGAAAACAGGAAGTTGCGCCTTATTATTGCTTTTTACAGCATCTGTGAATGCTGCCGTTCCGTCAGTAAAAGTTCTGATCGCAAAATCACTCAATAATGTTGTCGTTGAAGGGATAGATCTGCAAAAGACTATCCACACTCAAAAAAGATCCCAGCAATATCCTGGAAGAAAATCCATTTCGTTTAACTGTAAGCCTTCTGGGTCATCAGCAAAGTTTAACTTCCCGAAAAATCCACTCCTGGTGGCCTCTCTAAGCTCGCCTACGGGTCTTATCTCGTGGGGGAAACAAAAGTATAAGGGTGAGCTTCAACTCCTCACTAATCCAGGCCAGGAGAGTTGTGATCTTGTGAACCTCGTTCCGATGGAAGCATATCTCACAACACTTCTTTCAAAAGAAATGAATGGTACGTGGCCTGTTGAAGCTTTGAAAGCTCAGGCCGTTGCTGCCCGCACCTACGCTTACGACAGGATCAAGCGTGGAGTGGGTGTAGAGTCTCAGGACAAGCTTTATCATCTTGAGAGTTCTGAGAAAGACCAAGTGTCAGGAAACTATTCTGATATCACGAGAAAAACTCAACAAGCAGCGAGAGAAACGGAAGGTGAAATCCTGATTGGGCCTTCTGGGAAAATCGCTCCAGCGTTTTTTCATTCTAAGTGTGGTGGCAAAACTTTTCGTCCGGATCAGGTCTGGGGTGGAGTCGAGGAAGGTTACCGTTCAGTGAACTGCACTTTCTGTCAGAGAACAGGAATGAAAGACTGGCAGTACAAGATGAAAGGCGCAAAACTTACATCGATGGTCGACCAAGTTTTAAAACGTTACTACTCTGATGAAACTCAAGGATCAAATGTTCGTTTGATGCCTGACTCTCTTGAGAACTCTGAACTTCGTCTTTATGTTGGTGATCGTTTACACATCATTAAAAAATCTTACCTTCGTAATCTTGCGGGAAGAGAACTTCTTCCTTCGAATAATTTCAAAATGTCTGTGAAGAATAATGAGTTCCACGTGAGTGGTTCTGGTTATGGCCACGGAGTAGGTTTGTGTCAGCTAGGAGCTCTAGAGCTTGCGAAACGCGGATACGATTACCGTCAGATTCTTTCTTTCTATTTTCCACGCCATAAAATGAGAAAAGCTTACTAATCATGCGATTCGTTTATCTTCTTCTCTTTATTCTGAGTTTTAGTCTTCACGCGAAAGTTGTGTTGATTGATCCTGGTCACGGTGGGGAAGAAATTGGTGCTGTCGGACACCTCGATGCAAAAAAGACGAGAAAGATTTTTGAAAAGGATCTTTCACTCAGGCTCTCAAAAAAAGTAAAAGATCTTCTGAGCAAACACACTTCTGCTTATCTCACGAGAAGTATGGACCGTGTTGTGACTCTTCAGGAACGAGCCGATCTCGCAGATCTTGTGAAAGCTGATCTTTTTATCTCGATTCACTTC
>JBEIQF010000511.1:0-1325 GCA_040376635.1 Halobacteriovoraceae bacterium | reverse complement strand
GCGGTCAGTCTCGCCCACTCTCCAACGATAAGTTGTGTCGTGACCTGATTCCCTGACTGCACGATCTTGATGGAAAAAATCCATGAGATCCGGATCGTTGATTTTTCCATCATTAAATCTCTTCTTCAATTGAGAGAGATTAAGCCTGTGCTTCTTAGCGAACGGAATAAGGATATGATCGAAGTGTCCTGGCTCAACTTCAGGAGGAATACCTGAATCGAAACCAGCATATCTACTGAGACCAGTATCAGTCAGACGATCCTTACCCATCCAGACTGTTTCATATTCTTTCACCGCTGCCTTGAGACTTACCTCCAGCCATTTTGAAGTCTCATCATTCTTAGGTAGTTCTGAAAGAACCGCTTTAATCATACTCGTGAGAAACGGGGGCTGCGATCTTGTCAGATAATAAGTACGGTTAGCGTTGAGAATCTGTCCGTAGTGATTTATCTCATAAACAAAATTATCTACCATTCCCTTTGCGAGATCAATTCTTCCATCACTGAGTGTACCCAGAACATGAAAGTAACTATCCCAACCGTACATTTCATTGAACCTTCCTCCTGGAACGACGTAGGGAACCCCTTTGCCGTTTTTCATTGCGAGAGAAAGAAGTCCCTGCTTAGAACCCAGACTGGTAATAAAATTCGGAGGTAAAGTTTCAGGAAGTTTCACAATATTGATTTTGGATTTCTGATAATGCTTTAGAGCTTCCTCATCATGTTGAGGGATATAGAGATAAGGCTTCTTTGAATTGATCTTTGGATCAGCTGCAACTTTCTGAATCGTTGAAGAATCAATTTGCCTTGTTAGCCCATCCCAATAAAGTTCACGAATCGTTCGTGAGATTCTTTCAACCGGATTTTCATTTAGTATATGTTCATCAATCTTTCCATCCAGTGCCAGTTCCTGAGATAGAATTGAAATCTGATAGAGACCTTTCGCCTTAACATTTCCTGTAATAAATATTTCGTTCGCAGATATTTTGTCATCGGCAGTAATTTTTTTATCGTGGTCACGATCGTACTTCTGATGAAGCCGCTGAAGTTCGATGTTGCCTTGAAATGAAAATGCGTGTTGAGTGATGAGCAGGAGAAGAAGAAAAATTCTCATGCTCTATAATCATCAATGTCGTGCCGAAATTAAAGGTCCAGGATGATAATCTTGATAGATTCGAATGTCGCCCAGCTCAGGACAAACGCGTAAACGACCTTCTCTGTAGTAATATTTGGTTTTCTGTTTTTACGTCTCAAACAATCCTCAAGATTTCTCAAGAAAATGACCCCGGTTATATCGAATCTTTTGGCCGTAAAATTAAGTGATTT
>JBEIQF010000480.1:0-2054 GCA_040376635.1 Halobacteriovoraceae bacterium | reverse complement strand
TCATCAAAATCTTTCAGTTTCATTTCCTGGATTTCCGGAGTCGTTCCGGTTTTTTCAGTCAGCACTTCCAGATCGTGAATATCTCCGAGTAAGTCCTGAAGTCTCACAAGTTCCTTCACTCTTTCACCTTGAGCTTCCAGGATATAGCGAGCTTTTTTGAGAGCAATCCTGAATTCATGGAAATTCTCGCGCCCAATCGGTGTGTCTTTCCATTTCATCATCTCGGCCTTGTATTTCTCAACGACATCATGCAGATCCCCTTCATCTTTTTCCTGAAGTTTTATCTGAGCGTGATGCATGATTTTCTCAATAGTTTTTTGTCTTTGCTTTGTGAAAAACTTCTTCACTTTTTTGCGTGCCTTTTTTCTCTCAAGCTGCAGATCATCTGACGGAAGTCCGTATTCATCAGCGTGATGAAGTGACACATCAAGGTCTCTGAGCTCTCCGAGTTTATTGGCAGCTTTTTTCAGTGGTTTTGAAAAGGGATCAAGTTCGAAAATTCGGATGAGAGTGAGAAGTCTTCGAGAGGCAATTCTGAGATCATGCACATTTTCTTCATCAGGTCTTGAATGAACTTTTTTTCTGAGTCGTAAAAACTTCTGATAATTTTTATCAAAATATTCAGTTACTTCTTCTTTCATCTCCCTACTCCCAGGAAGGGTGAACCTCGAAACATTTTACGGCCGTTGGATTTACAGAATCAATATTAGACAAGATGGAGTTTAGATCAAAACCAAGGAATACAGGACCTTCACTATTTTGAACGGAGAGGAATAACTCTTTAGCTCGGTCGAAGTGTCCGAGGGCACTCTCAACCTGATCAATGTTAATTTTCACGCCGGCAGCTCCGAGCTTAATCATCCCTTTCAGGAAATCAGCAATGCTTCCTGTGCGTGCGTGAGCGTTCCACAGGGCCTCAAAGTAAACGTGACTCTCCCAGAAATATTCATGATTGTAGAGATCAAGAGAATAACGAAGAAATTCATTTTGTTCAGGATGAGCGGGATCAATTTGAGGAGCGACAGGATCACCCTCGCCTTCCATATGTCCGCCGGATTTTTTTGGATGAGCATTCTCACCCGGTACAAAAATGTAAGGTGGAAAGGACTTCGTGGCTAAGTATCGTTTGGTCATTGATTATTCCGGACATTCAACTTTCTTTAACGCTGACACATCTTCGATGATTTCAACAGGGGAATCTTCACCATAAGGATATCCAACGAACATGTATTTATGTTCTTCCTCCCGAACGAGTTTCAGCACTTCCATTCTGGGGCCAATGACACATTCTTCTACCTTGGGCTCCAGACGTTTCAGGGGCTGACATCCGATAATCATCACCAGGACCAGCAGATATTTCATAACTGCTTAGCGGTAGTGATTATTTAAATAAGTTGAAAGTACGGCAAGGCTGACGAAGAAAAAAACAGTCAGCAGCACCGGGTATGTGAGTTCTTCACCCATAACATCCTCCTGTGGACCTATTATAGGCCTCAAGATTTGGAATTACGAGATCACGCGATACATGACTATGAAGTGAAGGATTGCACCAATGACAGTGAACAAGTGAAACAGTTCATGATGCCCGAAGATGTCCGGAAAAATATCCGGTTTTTTAAAGGCATAGAAAACTGCACCAACTGAGTATACTGCGCACCCGGACCAGATAAGGATCATATTAAATAAACCAAGGGCGGTATTGAACTCAGAAAGATAAGGTACAAACAAAAACAAAACGCATCCGTAAAGTAAACACGAAAGCCACTTTGGTGCATTCGTCCAGAAAATGCATTTCATCACACCGAAGAGAACTGCGGTGTAAACGATCGCAAGAAGTTTAATCCCTACACTCTCAGGCAGAGCGAGAAGACAAACAGGTGTGAAACAACCTGCGATAAGAATGAAAATCGCCGAGTGATCAAGACGTCTCATAAGAGCGCGTTTACGAACATTCCAGTTTGGACGGTGATAAAGAGCACTGATTCCAAAAAGCATCACAAGACATACTGAATACGTAAGACTCGCAATGAAGGAAAGGCTCGTCGTTGCTTTTG
>JBEIQF010000153.1:0-7597 GCA_040376635.1 Halobacteriovoraceae bacterium | reverse complement strand
TTACAAATCATTCAACTCGAAGACAAAAGAAGTTGTGAAAACTCCTGGTGTTTCTCGTGAGAAGTGTGAACAGATGATGAACATTCACAAGAAGTACGAAACAAAACTTAATGAGTGTGCTGAAGTGAACATGAAAATGAACGGCGAATATTTTGAGAAAGGTATCTACCCTTCTTTCGGCGGATATGTTGGCGGCCATATGGGCGGCGGCATGGCCGGTGGATACGGCATGGGTATGGGCAGTAGCATGGAAGTGTACCAGTGCCAGTCACTCTATGGTGTAGGCCCGGTTAACAACCTCGGAATCGCCGGCGGAATTCAAGGTGGCGCAACAGGTGGAAGCACACCGTCATCAGAATCATCTAAGCAATAATCTTACTCTAGAAGGCCCCTCTCACGAGGGGCTTTTTGTTTCGCGTCATTAATATAAGTAAATCTAATAAAAAGTATTAGCAAAGTTTGACATCTTAAGGTTCAAAAAAGTATCGTATGGCCTCAACACGTAAAAGGACCTTATGAAACTTTTTATCATCGGATTGATTCTTTGTTCTTCTCTCTTCGCTTCTGTTGAATACAAAGCGGAATACCCTCAAGGCCCATTAGCAGATTTAACTCCCGGGTCACTTTGTGACCGTCCAGACGCTTACAGATACGCTGAAAGAGTTCCTTACTGTAACCGTGACGTAGATAGCTCCCTTAAAGCAGAAATCTTCCAGGAGTACCGTAACGAAGGTTTCCGTCTCGATCCATCTCAGCGTTCAAGCTACAAGATCGATCACTTGATTCCACTTTGTGCTGGCGGCTCAAACCGTGAAGACAATCTGTGGCCTCAACATAAATCAGTTTATGAAATCACAGATCCTCTAGAGCCGGCTGCTTGCGATGCCATGAAAGCGGGCAAGATCAAGCAAGCTGAAGCAGTTAAGCTTATTCTTGCAGCAAAGAGAGATCTCAAGCTTGTTAAGAAGACAGTGAATTACTTCCACGATCTACTTGCTGAATAATTTTTTGAATTTCTAAATAAGAGAAGGCTCCGTAAGGGGCCTTTTTTTTTGCTCTTAAGTATTACTCCGGCGCTGGAGTCGCCATGCACACAAACAAAAAATGTTACACCGCTAGCGGGGTCGCCACGCACAAAAAAAAAGGGCCCCGAAGGGCCCTAAGATTAGTGAGCTGATTTAAATTGATCTTTTTCGGTCGAGCCTGCGTAAGCAAGTGTTGAAGAACTTCCTCCCGATATAATCGTAGAAACCGTATCAAAGTATCCCGTCCCTACTTCTCTCTGGTGTTTGGTAGCAGTGTAACCAAACTTCTCCGATGCAAATTCACGTTCTTGAAGTTGAGAGTAAGCACTCATGCCTCGCTCTTTATAATCCATCGCTAGCTCATACATTGAGTGATTGAGAGCGTGGAATCCGGCAAGAGTCACAAACTGGAACTTGTACCCTAAAGCCCCAAGCTCACGCTGGAAGGAAGCGATCTCATCATCAGAAAGATTTTTCTTCCAGTTAAAAGATGGTGAGCAGTTATAAGCAAGGTATTTGTTTGGATATTCTTTTCTGATCGCCTCAGCAAAACGTCTCGCTTCATCGATTGATGGAGTTGAAGTCTCACACCAGATGAGATCAGCGTAAGGCGCGTAAGCTAATCCACGGGCAATAGCTGTATCAAGGCCTGCTTTAATTTTATAAAAGCCTTCCGGTGTGCGCTCGCCTGTGATGAATTCACGATCACGTTCATCGATATCGCTTGTTAAGAGCTGAGCACCGTTAGCGTCTGTACGTGCGATCACGAGTGTCGGAACATCCATCACGTCAGCTGCTAAACGTGCAGCCGTTAATGTGCGTATGAATTGAGAAGTTGGAACGAGTACTTTACCACCGAGGTGACCGCATTTTTTTTCTGAAGCCAGTTGATCTTCGAAGTGAACACCGGCCGCACCTGCTTCAATCATGCTTTTCATCAGCTCAAAAGCATTGAGTGGGCCACCAAAACCTGCTTCAGCATCAGCGATGATCGGAGCCATCCAGTGATGCTGGACTTTTCCTTCGGCAAATTCAATCTGATCTGCTCTCTGAAGAGCACGATTGATTTTTTGAACAACATTGGGAACTGAGTTTGATGGATATAAACTTTGATCAGGGTACATATGACCTGAGAGATTGGCATCAGCAGCAACCTGCCATCCAGAAAGATAGATCGCTTCAAGCCCTGCTCTCACCTGCTGAACGGCCTGGTTACCTGTAAGTGCGCCAAGAGCATTAATGTATTCTTCTGAAATGATGAGTTCCCAGATTCTTTCAGCACCCATCCGTGCGATAGTGTGTTCTATAGTGAAAGAACCACGTAATTTAAGAACTTCCTCCGGTGAATAATCCCGCTTAATACCTTTCCATCTTGGATTTGAATCCCATTCAGATTTCAGCTTCATTGCTTCATTCATAGTACATCCTTTTTAAACAGGCTCAGAGGCCAGAGTCAGAAAGTCATTTAATTGGTCAGACGTAAAAATCTCAAAGGCCTTATCACAAGCACTTTTAAGAGATGGATCATTGTTCATCTCTATGAGAATTTTTTTGTATTCCTCTTCAAACGTTTTCGCGATGAGATTCTTTGAGACTTTAGTTCCATCATCAAGTGAGATGCCGTGATGAAGCCACTGCCATGTTTGAGCGCGAGAGATTTCAAGAGTGGCGAGATCTTCCATCAGGTTATCAAAAGCAACACAGCCGATGTCTTTCTCCCACCCATGCATATAAGCGATACCCACTCTGATATTGGTTCTTAGACCATCCATTGTGTGTGGTCCATCAGACTTCGGAAGAATGTCTGAGTATTTATCGAACGAGATTTTTTTATGAAGTTGATTTTCAAAGTTCATGGCCTGCATAGCAATGCCGATGAAATATGGATGAGAAACCCAGCATCCATCATGTCCCCACTCGGCTTCACGTTTCTTATCCGCTAATACTTTTGCCGTTTGTTCTTCCCGAAGTTCTTTGGATTTACCGGGTGTGAAGGCGGCCATGCCACCCATCGCGAATGCTCCGCGATCATGACAAATCTTGATCACTCGTTTGGCATAATTCTCCATCCAGGGTTTTGCCATGTTGATGGAACTTCTGTCGGCCATGATTCTGTCCGGATGATTTTTAAGTACTTTGATGTCTGAGAAAATCTTATCCCAGCGACCAACGTTTAAACCGGCAGCGTGTTCACGGAACTCATAGAGAATCTCCTCGACCTGATATGTGGCCGGAAGTGTTTCTATAAGGAACGTTGCCCGTAAAGTCGGAGTCGGAAGCTTCATATGTTTTTCAAGTTCAGTGAACACATCATTCCACCAGCGAGCTTCAAGGTGGTGTTCGCATTTGGGTATGTAGTATTTTGGTGTTTTGTTTTGAGCGAGGTACATGCGTGCTGTCTGAAAAAAACACATCGAAAGATCCAGAAGCCCTCCGGATATTTCTTCACCATGAATAGTGATATTCACTTCATTTAAATGAAGTCCACGGCATCTCACCATCACATAGGCCATATCGTGAGCATTTAGCTGGTATTTTTTCTCACCGACAAAAGCCGTGAGATTTCCTGCGACGGCTCCGATGACATTCTTATAACCATCAAGAACGTTTATAAAACTCGGCTTCATTGAATCTTCAAAGTCGAGCATCGCCATGTCTGCGCGTTGTCCGTCTTCTGTGCGGTTGAGCATATTGATGACCATCTTGGCAGAATTCACCGGACCCGTGATTTCAACGCGACGGCATGATAGTTCTTTGGGAATGGGAGAGACTTTCCAAGTGCCAGTGACTGCTTCAGAATTTCGGTCGAGAAATTGCGGCAGCTCACCATGATCATATTGCTTTTGACGACTGAGGCGATCTTCTAGAAGTTTCAACCTGCGAGGATTAAACTTCTCATGCATGTGAATCAGAAGCTGAATAAATTCCGGAGAGAAAAGTTCCTGGTATTCAGGTTTCCAGAATTTTTCAGGGAAGGAAACGACGTCATGTATCTTGATCATGCTCATGCTGGACCTCCGACAGACATTAACGAGAATGTCCGCGTTTCAGTCAAGCTGCGAGCGCTGAATCAAGGATATCTGAAATTAAGATCTCTGATACATGTCTCAACTAACTGTTTGATGTAGACAGGTATTGAAGCTGCTTTCTGAGGTAAATACTTCTCAATGTGCTGTTTACCCACGTCAGAACCTGACATTACTGCAGAGTGCATGATGTAAGTAAAAATGATACTCGAGGCCCAGATGACTTCATGATCAGGAACGCTCTTATTCAGCTCTTTACGGAGGAAGAAAGAGATTTGTTCATAACCAGGAGGGGTCGTGTCCTGCTCGCCTGCACAGTGGCCAGAATCAAGAAAAAGCTTGAAGTGATTGAGAAGTTTAATCTGATCTTCAGTAATTGCTTTGAACAAATTCAGGCAATAATCTACGGCCGTTTGTTTTTGATCCGCAGCAAGCGTGTTGATCTTTGTGTGAAACTCCTCAATGATGGCCGCTGTCACTTCTTTGAGAAGACCTTGCTTACTCTTGAAGTGATAATTCAAAGACGCGATGTTCACGCCAGCACGTTGAGCAATCTCTCGGGTTGAAGTGCCATCATAGCCCTTCACCCCGAATAGATATGTACTAGCTTCAACAATTCTTTGTTTTGTGTCCTGATCAGACATTTTACTCTACCTTTTCCACGTGTACGTCTGCGCCTGTCACTTTGGAGAAAATTCTGTTCACAAAGAGACGGAAGCGCTCAATATAGGTATAAGCCGCAGGAACGATGATCAGGGTAAGAAGAGTTGAGCTGATGAGACCGCCGATAAGAGCGATACCCATCGACTTACGCTGAGCTGATGCTTCGTTAAGACCGATTGCAATCGGAATGAATCCGGCAATAAGTGCGAATGAAGTCATAAGAATCGGACGAAGTCTGTTCTTACCTGCAAGAAGGATGGCATCACGGAGACTCATTCCATGTTGATCCATCTGCTGGCTCGTATAGTCCACTAAGATAATGGAGTTCTTGGTTGCAACCCCGAGAAGCATGATACATCCGATCATCGAGAATAGATCAAGTGAAGCACCAGTGAAAGCGAGAGCGAAGAAAGCTCCGCAAATCGCAAGTGGTAACACGAGCATGATCGTAAACGGTGTGATGAATGATTCATAAAGCGAAGCGAGAACAAGATAGATAAAGAGAATACCAAGACCAGAGGCAACCGCCATACTTGTAATCATCTCTGCGAAGTTTTCCGCCTGACCTGAGAACTTGTATGTTGTTCCTTCCGGAAGTTTGATCTCATTACCCATGATTCTGGCAATATCAGACATCGCACCACCCATACCTGGACCATCAGCAGCGATATCTGCAGAGATCTGATAGTAACGAGCGCGATCTTGACGAGTAATGTTCGCTGGACCAGTTGTTTCAACGCCTTTTACAACGTTAGGAAGTGGAATCAGACGACCGTTGATGTTTGGAATCGAGATACGGTTAAATTCTTTCTGAAGGTTACGCTGATCTTCACGAAGACGAACACGAATGTCGTATTCTTCACCGTTCAGACGGTAAACTGCAGGAGTCTGCCCTTCCATCAAAGTACGAAGCTCAAGACCAAGAACGTTTGTTGAAATACCAAGTCTCTCAGCATTTGATCGATCCGGAAGAACCTGGAACTCAGGTTTACCCGGACGGTAAGAAAGATCCACACCTGTAAGGGCCGGATGATCTTTTACTTTATCAAAGAGCTGACGAGAAACTGATTCAAGATCTTTTTCATTGTTAGAAACAATATTCACGTTAAATGGACGCTGACCGGCACCAACCTGATCGAAGTCTCCCACTTGAGCGTTAGCGTAAGCGTAAGGCTTGAGCTCATTACGAATGATTTCTTTCATCTTAATCGTATTGATTTTACGTTGTTTCGCAGGAATCATTCGAACGTAGAATGTCGCCTTATTCGCCTCACCCTGTTTTGTACCAACAGTAAGAACGCTTACATTGATTTCTTTATGAGCAGTGATCACTTTATCCACTTCAAGTGCAACTCTCTCCATTTCTTTCAGAGAAGTCCCTGGTGGAAGATCGAGTTTCACTGAGAATTCACCGTTATCCTGAGCGGCAATGAACGTCTTAGGAACGAATTTCAATGAGTAAATTGAAAGGACAAAAAGAACAATACCAACACCAATCATCTTAAGAGGGTTGTTCAGAGTCACTTTCAGGATAGCAACGTAGATATCCTCAAGTTTGTCCTGAAGTTTATTGAACCATGCAAGCACTCGGCCTACTGTTCTGTCATAGAAAGAATTACCGAGTTTAGCGTGGCCATGGGCCTCAACTTTACCAGCGAAGTAAGCAGACATCATCGGAGCGATAGTGATCGCATCGAAGAGTGAAATGATAAGGGCAAAACACACAGTCATACCGAACTGTTTAAGGAACTGTCCTACTACACCCGAAATGAAAGCGATTGGACCGAACACGGCGATAACTGTGAACGTAGTCGCAATAACCGCGAGCATCACTTCTTCAGTACCAAGGATCGCAGCTTCTCGGGCTGACTTACCCATTTCCATGTGACGGAAAATATTTTCTCGAACCACAATCGCATCATCGATCAAAAGACCAACGGCAAGTGAAAGTGCAAGAAGTGACATGACGTTAATTGTATAACCGGCCACTGCGAGGAGAATGAATGCTCCAAGAAGTGAGTTCGGAAGTGCAAGAGAAGTAATGAGCGTTGAACGGAATGAAGCAAGGAAGAAAAACACGACGATAATCGTAAGAACGATACCGATCGTAATCGATTCCTGAACGTCATATAAGTTATCACGGATGGCCTTAGAACCATCTCGCACAACCTGAATTTGTGTATTATTCGATTTCGCAAGATTAGCGTTTAGAGCTGCAACTGCTTTAACAACGTTATCCGCAACTGATACTGTGTTAGCACCTGTCTGACGATAAACGTCGATAAAGAGAGAGCGCTTCCCGTTTACATAACCAAGGTTCTTCTCATCTTCAAGACCTTCGCGAACTGTCGCAACGTCTGAAAGGACAACAGGAACATCGTTACCGAGGAACTGAACAATCGTATTATTCATCTCATTAAGAGACTGGAACTCACCCACTGTTCTGAATACAGTTTCTTTTTTCGCCGTTACATCGATTTTCCCTGAAGGAATATTCGAACCTGCGCGGCCAAGAGCATCTGAAACCTGAATCGCAGAAACTTGTCTGAATTTCATTTTTTCAAGATCAAGGTCAACACGAATTTCACGCTCACGACCACCGATGATCTCAACTAGACCAACCTGGTTAATCTGCTCGATCTTTGGTTTAACTGTTAAGTCTGCAAGGTCATAAAGATCAGCTTCTGACATGTCAGCTGTAATTGCCACAGTCACAATCGGCTGATCGGAAGGATCCACTCGACGAATCGTCGGCTCTTCTACGTCATCCGGAAGATCAGCACGAGCAGAAGAAACTTTATCCCTGATCTGCTGTTCAGCGTATTTAATATCCGTTGAGAAGTTAAACTCGGTAACAACAATGGATACACCTTCCTGGTTGAT
>JBEIQF010000240.1:0-5560 GCA_040376635.1 Halobacteriovoraceae bacterium | reverse complement strand
GTTTAATCCCGAATCATCTGCAAGTGCCGGTTTCTGGTAAGCTTCAAAATAGGCCTTCGCTTTTAAGAAGGCATTTTCGGTATATGTCTTTCCAGTTTCATCGACCTCAAGACTTTTTGGTGCAGCTGTAATGCTGAGTGTACCCATGAAAAGTTCTTTGAACTCTTCGGCCTTGTGAGCATTACCGCTTGCGAGGATGAACGAGGTCATTAGAGTTTTTCCAACGCTGCTTTTTGCTCTTTCATGACAACTTTAAGTGCTGTTTGAGCACATGAAAGTAGCGCATTCAGGTGTTCCATAGAGAATGGGTTACCTTCTGCTGTACCCTGAACTTCAACAAACTTTCCTGAACCAGTCATAATAATATTCATATCAACTTCGCAGCTTGAATCTTCTTCGTAGTTAAGATCTGCGATCACTTCATCATTTTTGTTAATACCAATCGAAATAGCAGCAAGTTGTTCTTTGATTGGATTCTCTTTCAGAAGGCCAGAGCTCATGAGTTTTTTCACGGCCATTTCAAGAGCTACATAGGCGCCTGAGATAGAAGTTGTTCTTGTTCCACCATCAGCAACAATGACGTCGCAGTCGATCATGATTGAACGTTCACCAAGTTTTTGCATGTCAACGATCGAGCGCAGTGAACGACCAATGAGACGCTGAATCTCCTGAGTTCTGCCTGAGGCTCCTTTTCTTTCTCTATCTGAACGAGTATGAGTAGAAGAAGGCAACATGGCGTATTCAGCAGTCACCCAGCCCTGACCCTTTCCTTTAAGAAATGGCGGAACTGATTCCTGAACATTAGCTGTGATATGAACTTTGGTATTACCAAATTCTGCCATCACTGATCCGGCAGCATAAGGGTTAATCCCAGTTGTAAATTTGATCGGACGTGGAGAATCTCTTTTGATTAAAGACATGAGGACCTCGGATGATTAGACATGTACATGTGAATGATTGTGATTCTACACAAGATCTACTTAAAGAACAATTAAACCAGACCCCTTCTGAGACTGTTCTTGTAAGTTGTGAGAATCAAAATTCAGGAAGAGGCCGCGGCGAAAATGTCTGGAAGGCCATGCCTGGAACAATTTGTCTTTCTCTTAACATTAAACCTCATGTTGTCATGAGCTATACTGCCCTTGAACTCTCAGTGATTGTTGCAAAATATTTTGAAGCTAAAGCAAAAAATCTCAAACTGAAATGGCCGAATGATTTGTGGGATGAGCAGGGAAAGAAATGCGGTGGAATTCTCGTTCAGGGAACTCAGAATCAATTACTCGCTGGCATTGGCATCAATCTCTTCTCAAATGATCCTGCGTTCGGTGGTGTCTTTAATGGTGCCTTTGAAGTCGATAAAAAAGTTTGGTCCCGTGAGCTTGGTGAACACATCCACGCCAATCGTTACACTTCAACAGAAGAATTGCGCAGAGACTGGCTTTCACGATGTGGTCACCTGAATCAGCTTGTTCGCGTAACTGAATCTGGTGAAGCTTATGAAGGAATGTTTCAGGGATTAGGAGAACACGGAGAAGCACTTGTCTGCACAGATGCGCAAATCAATCACATTTACAACGGAACTCTAAGACTGATTTCTTAGTTCTGCTCGTTCAGAATTTTATTTGAGATTTTCGAAAGCTCCTGACGGATTAGATTTTCCGCAAGATCCGGAATTACTTCCCACGCCACTTTCTCAGTATTTTTCTGGAACATCTCATCGAGATATTCTTTCACATACTTCTTAACCATTGCTTCCATTTCACGCTTCATCTCAGACATATCAGCAGCAGTTACTTGCTGAGCAGGCCCAGTCGTGAACTCTTCATTGTGATTATCTTTGAAAAGGTCTGCTGATTCATTCCAGTTGATCGTATCGTTCTCATCAAGTGGCTTGAAGAGAGATTCATCGAAAGCATTCCTTGAAGGCTGGAAGTTATTTTTAACTTCTTCAATTTTCGCAGAAACTTCTTTCTTCAGATCTTCGAATTCATCTGCTTGCCAAAGATTCTCAGAAACTTCGTCCGCAATCTGTGCTTCGATGCTGCTCACATCACTTTCATCAGGAACGTACGAACCTTCAAGCTGAAGATCCATATCGAAAGATTTGTCATTGAAGCTTTCGATAGAAATAAGTTTTGAGGCAGGCTTCTCTTCTTTAGGTGCCGGAGTTGACTCTTTCGGAGATGAAGTAAGCTCTTCCATCGTCGGATAATCAAGATCATCACTCTGAGGGAATTTCTGCTCAAAAGGAGAAGGTGCCGGAGCAGCCTCTTTCTGAGCACGGTGTTCCTGAAGTGATTTCACTTCACCGATTACCGGAGGAAGACCTGTATGAGTATTTGTTGAAGTTTCATTGATGACTCCCGGAACACTCATTCCCCAGTCAGACATTTCTTTCTGAAGAGGATTATCAATCAGGTTCGGGAAGCTGTTATCGAGTTCTTTCTCAGGCTCAGCAAACTTCTGTTCAGTTGAATGACTGACAGTCCACTGATCTTCCGGAGCTGAAGGAAGCACAGGCTTTGATTCAGGTTTTGCTTCAGGATAAGGAATCTCTTCGTTATCAGCGAACGTTTCAATAAGCTGCTTACAAATTGCAATGAACTTATTTGAATCGAAAGGTTTTACGATTTTATCAGAGGCACCACACTTCTCCATCGCTGCATCATCAACAGTGTCGAATGTTCCTAAAAGAAGCAGAACTTTTGTTGATGGAGAAAGTGATTTAATTTTTGTAGTGAGTTCGTAACCGGTATATTTCTCAGAAAGATTGAAATCTAAGAAAACTAGTTTTGGTTGAACGTTTGCGAGTTGGTGAAAGAGTTCATCTTCAGATGAACAATCAGTGATGTCATAGGGCTGATTAGCCAACGTAATCTTGATTACTTTTTGGATGGTAAGACTATCATCCGCCAGTAGTACTTTGTGGTTCATCCCTGAATCTCCTCTATGATCTACTAAAAAATTATAGAGGCCTATCGGGTCATCTGGGAATGAAAAAGTGCTTAAAACTCGAGAATCATTGCTGTTTGATTATCCGTATTGCCTCGAGAATTGGATAGTTTTAGTAAGCTATTCACTCTCTCATTGGCATCTGGAGAGGTTTTGTTAAGAGCATAGAGAAGCTCATCCTCATTCACCTGCGAATACACACCGTCTGTAAGAAGAATCACCTTATCACCCTCAGCAAGGCGCACCTCTCGCAATTGATGGCCTAGTTCCGGGTACATGCCGATGGCATTGTTGGGTGTCGTCCGGAATTTGAGGTCAAACTGATCTTTAGATAGATACTGGAAAGTATCTTCAACGATGATCTTTGAAAGCTTCCCCTGGCGGAAATGATAAGCACAACAGTTCCCAACACCCACCAGAACTAACAAACTGTCGGCCTTCACAGCGACAATGGCGCTGGCACCAGCTCTTTGGTTAACAGGCTTTTCAAGATTCGACTTCAGAAGGTTTTGATGAGCATTCATCATGGAATTCAGGATCGCATTGCCTTCCAATAAGTTTCTTGGATTGTAATAAAGAGGCATCGTTGCATTTGGGTCATCAGAGATCTGAGTGTAAAAACTTTTGATTTCCTGTTTGAGCTTATCTACAGCACGATCACCGATACCTGAACCGCCAAAGCCATCCATAATCAGGAAGAGCTCATTTTCAAAATCAAAATCATAAGCATCTTCATTTACCTGAAGATACGGACCTTGATGTGTTTGAGCGGCATAAGCTTTGAGACGCATGTTACTCCAGATAGTTTCTTAATTTTTCAGTGGCTTTCTTATAGTAGTCACTATCCGTCGGAGAGATCTGCTGAACTTCCTGGAATTTCTCCTTGGCATCAGCAAACAAGCTCAACGACTCAGCAATGATAGCTTCACGATAGATTTTCTTCGAACGTGCATCGAGTGAAGATTTGATTTCATCAACTTCATTCAGTGCTTCTGCATTCGTAGGTTCAATTTTTAGAACTTCAAGGAAAGCTTCATAAGCACTCTTTAAATCCTGTCCCTCTTTGAGAGAGCGCGCCTTACCGAGTAATGGACCAAGATCAGAGGCGAGCTGGTTCTTAGCATCGCTGAGCATATCAGAAGCATCTTTCACAAGATCTTCATCCATGCCTTTAATACGAAGGAACTCTTCGAGCTTAAGGATCGCTCTGTACCATTCCTTCTTGAGATAATATGTTTTACCGGGAGAAAGTGAATCTACCATTTTTTTACGGGCAGCTTCTCTTGCAGCTTTTTCAAGCGCTTTTCTTTCTTCTTCTTTTTGCCATGACTCGAGTTCAAGCTTGAGTTGAGAGACTTCTATATTCTCAGGATCTTTTTCAATGATCTGACTGAAATAACTTTCAGCCACCTGGACCTGTCTTTCTTTTACGGCCTCTCTTGCTTTCACAAGAAGTTCTTCGATCATTTTCTTCGTCTTGATTCTGTCTTCTTCAGCGCGTTTCTGAGCTTCAAGTTCTTCCAGACGTTTTAGGCCAACTTTAGTTTGTTCAAGATAAGACTGAATCTTTTTATATTCTGGATCAATGTCGGCAACAACCTGGAACTCACGAAGAGCTTCAGAGTATTTATTCTGTTCAAAGAAACTCACACCAAGTTCGTAAGCGATGTTTCTTCTGTTCTCAAGATCTTTTGAGAGCTGTTTTTTTGCCTTCGCATTCGGATCAACTTTCTTAGGTGCTTCTTTCGCAACTTTGGGAGCTTCTGGCTTAGGTTCCTCTGAATCTCCAAGGAGAACCCAAGCAAGACCAAGACCAGCAACAACATAAATCGCTTTCTTTCTGAATGCAGGATCTTTCTTAAGACGTTTGAAGATACTTTTTTCAGGAGGAGCATCAGAATCAAAGTTTATATCGGTTTCATCACCGAGAATTTCTTCTTCTTCAATCTCTTCTGTCTCGATAACCTGGCCGCTTTCAACCGGCATCAAGCGATCTTCTTCTGCATCCAGAAGATCTGATTTCACTTCAAGCGTAAAGCTTGTACTACCAATGACGAATTCATCGCCGGTAGTAATCACTGCTTTATTGATTCGTTCAGCATTCAAGATCGTACCGTTCGAAGAGTTTAAATCTTCGAGGATAATTTCCGTCATCTTCTTTCTGATGACTGCGTGAACTGAGGAAACTTCAGGGTCATTTAGTATAATCTGACATTTTTTCGGATCTCGTCCGATAAAAATCTCATCCTGATCAATCACAAATCTATCGTAAGGTGCGTGCTCACCGAAAAGAACTAACTGATAATTAACGAAAGCTTTAAAGAAACGAGTGCTTTCATTACCTTCATCAGTCGTCGCAACTTCATAATTACCGTCACCACCATCTGCTTCAGTAACGTCACCAAACTCAGAAGAAGCAACCATGTCGCCTCCAAAGTCGGATGACTCTGAATTCGATTCTTCATTGTTATTTGAGAATTCATCATTTCCGATGGAAGAATCATCAAGTGAATCCAGGCTGTTCATACTGTCGAGATCTTCAACGGATTCACCAGTCTCGGCCGACAATTCCTGAGAGATGAGATCTTCCGTCATCTCTGGTTCAGGC
>JBEIQF010000344.1:0-3521 GCA_040376635.1 Halobacteriovoraceae bacterium | reverse complement strand
TGATTGAAATGCTTTTATGTCCACTTTTGATCTACGGATCAGCGTGGGAAGACGACATGGATTTCGCGCAATTTGTTATCATGTTCAAGTCGCTTTATTTTGAAGGCTTCTCACGTCCTGAAGGTGGAGTGCGCACCATCATCTCACTTCTTGTGAATAAGTTTGTTGAGCTTGGTGGAGAACTTAAGTTCAAGACTTCTGTAAATGAGATCCTCACGCGTGACGGAGTTGCGATTGGAGTGAATGCTGGTGGTGAAGAAATGCTCGCACCGGTGATTCTTTCTTCAATCGGATATCCTGAAACAGTGAAACTGACTCCAGCGCTTGAAGTTCGCCCACGTGTTGGTGCCATGACTTTCCTTGAATCGATTTTTGTTTTTGATAAGAAAATTTCTCCAGAACAAAACGATTCTACGATTATTTTCTATAACAATGCTTCTAAGTATTCTTACCGTCCGGCGACTGATTATTTTGATGCTACGTCTGCCGTGGTTTGTTTTCCTGATAACTATGAGCTTTCTAAGCGTGATGGCGAAGGAACGGTTCGTATTACTTATATGGCCAACTATGAGCAGTGGTGTTCACTTCCTCGCAAAGAGTATGATGTGATGAAAGACAAAGTGGGCGATAGCGCACTGGAGCTAGTGAAGAAACTTAATCCCGGCTTTGATGGGAAACTTCTTTTCAAGGATATCTTCTCTCCGACAACGATTGAGCGATACACGTGGCACTTAAACGGAACTGTTTACGGTTCGATTGATAAGACCCGTGACGGAAAAACTCCGGTGAAAAATCTTTTTATCATCGGCACTGACCAGGGCTTCCTGGGAATTGTCGGTTCGATGCTCTCGGGTATCTCGATGGCAAACCTTCATGGATTAATGTCGAATGAAATTTGATAACCTAAGACTCCATTCATTCGGCTACGAAGAGCCTGCAGAATTCATGACATCTGATGAGATGGAAGAAAAAATGTCTGCGCTCTATGAGCGTGCGAAACTTCCTTTCGGGCGACTTGAACTTCAGACGGGTATTAAACGTCGTGGGTTCTGGCCAAACGGCACTCGTCCAAGCACGATTGCTTCCAAGGCCGCTGAAAAAATTCTTCAGCACTTCCCGCGCGAGAAAGTTGACCTTCTTCTTCACGCTTCAGTTTGCCGTGATTTCCTTGAGCCAGCTACGGCCGCTCAGGTTCACCACAATTTAAAACTTTCTCCTCATTGCATGATCTCGGATCTCTCAAACGCATGTCTTGGTGTTTTGTCATCGATTCTTATGGCGGGACAGATGATTGAGCGTGGAGTGATTAAGTCTGCCCTGATTGTTTCAGGGGAGAACGCCGGACCTCTGATCCAGGAAACTCTTAAGCATCTCATTAATGATCCTTTGATGGATAGAAAACGCATCAAGCCCTTTATGGCCTCTCTGACGATTGGTTCTGCGGCAGTGGCGTTCCTTTTGACTCACTCATCACTTGCTCCGGATGCACCGAAGATTTTAGGTGGAACAACTCTTACTGATTCGGGCTCTGTTGAGCTTTGTCAGGGTGATGGTTCTACTCACGGTCTCATGATGGAAACGGACTCAGAAGCTCTTCTTAAGGCCGGTGTGGCGCTCTCGCAGGCCAACTGGATTAAAGCACGCGAAGTTCTTGGCTGGCAGAACTCTGATGTTGATAAAATCATCCCGCATCAGGTTGGAACAGCACATAGACTTGCTATGCTTCAGCAACTGGGCCTACCAGTTGATCGTGATTTTCAGACATTCGAATTATTCGGCAATACCGGCTCAGCTGCCCTTCCATTAACGCTAATGAAAGCTTCTGAAGCAGGATTTTTTAAACCAAAAGATAAAGTGGCCTTACTCGGAATCGGGTCGGGTCTGACAAGCACTATGCTTGGTATGGAGTGGGCATGACTGCCATCAGAGAAAAACTAAAAGATCTTGGACTTGAGAAGGTCTATCCTTTCCGTTCAAATTTCCTGAATCTTGGAAATAATAATCTTCATTACATCGATGAGGGTGAAGGACGTCCAATTCTCATGCTCCACGGAAATCCGACGTGGTCATTCTATTACAGAAATCTCATTCAGACGTTCTCACCAAAATTCAGAACTATTGTTCCGGATCATATGGGCTGCGGGATGAGTGATAAACCTCAGGATTATGATTACTCACTTGAGACTCATATTCAGAACGCTTACAAACTGATTAAGTTTTTAGATCTTAAAAAAATCATCCTGGTTGTTCACGACTGGGGTGGCGCGATTGGTTTTGGTCTTGTGACAAGATACCCTGAGCTCTTTGACCGTATCGTGATTTTGAATACTGCTGCTTACCCATCAGAACACATCCCGAAGAGAATCAATCTTCTTCGCCAGGGTAAGTTTGGTGAGTGGTTAACAAGAAAGCTTAACTTGTTTGCCTGGCCAGCAACATTCATGACAACAACAAAAACGCTTCCACGTGCGATCAAGGAAGGATACCTTCTTCCTTACGATTCATGGGATAATCGTGTAGCGGTTGCGAGATTTGTTCAGGATATTCCGATGGAAAAAGATCACAAAACGTTTAAAACGTTGAGTGAGATCGAAGATAAGTTGAAATCTCTGAATCATCCAAAGCTCATTCTTTGGGGCGGGAAAGACTTTTGTTTTAACCAGCACTTCTTTGAAAAGTGGCTTGAGATTTATCCGGATGCTCCGGCCCATTGGTATGCAAAGGCCGGCCACTATATTCTAGAAGATATTCCTGATGAAGTGTCTTTGAAAATCTGGGACTTCGTTAAAGCATGAACATAGCTTTCAGGATTCGCGAAGCTGCAGGCAAGTATCCTGACAAGAAATCGGTTGTTCTGGCTTCGGATAATTCGTTCTACACGTTCCGTGAATTTGAAGAGCGTTCAAATCAGATTGCAAATCGTCTCGTAAAACTTGGTATCACACCAGAAATGCGGACGTTGTTGTTCGTAAAACCTTGTCTTGATTTTTCCATCATCACATTTGCCTTGTTCAAAATTGGTGCAGTTCCTGTGCTGATTGATCCGGGCATGGGTCTTCCGAATCTTTTAAATTCAGTGAAACAAGTTAAACCTGAAGCGATTGTTTCAATCGGCATGGTTCACTGGCTCCGTCGATTTAAGAGTGAATATTTCACAAACCTCAAAGTTAAAGTGAGTTTGAGTCCGGTTGGTGGATCGACTCATCATTTGTATTCAGGTCTCGCGGAAGAATCAAAAGCATTCGGGCCGTATAAAGTTTCCATGACTGATTACTCAGCCATTCTTTTTACGAGTGGTGGAACAGGAGTACCAAAAGGTGTTTTGTACACGCACGGAATTCTGAATGCGCAGACGGATGCACTTCGTGAGATGTTTCAGTTTGATGAAACGAAAACAGATCTTCCGGGTTTTCCCTTGTTTGCCTTGTTCACACTCGCAATGGGAATGACATCTGTGATTCCAGAGATGGATCCGACAAAACCGGCGCAGTGTGATCCGAAAAAAATTGTTAAGAACATTC
>JBEIQF010000122.1:0-9150 GCA_040376635.1 Halobacteriovoraceae bacterium | reverse complement strand
TACTCTTGCCGACCGTAACCAGGAAAAAACCCGTTCGAAGATTGAAATCGGTTGTCAGGATTCTATTCCTAAAAAAGTGGCCGATGAACTCTTGTCATTTTTGATTGAGCAGAAAAACTGCAAGGTTGTTCTGCGTGAAGGAAATCGCGATCAGTTGATGAACCTTCAAAACAATTTCAAACTGGATCTGATTCTCACGAATTCTTTGCCTGAGACAAATCACGATACTGTGATTGAGACAAAACTCCTCTTCAAGGAAGAGTTGTCATTTGTTGGTCACCCGAAATTTAAATCAGTAAAACCCAAAGACGCTCCTTATATTCTTCCCACGTATGACTCAAGCATTCGGCAGAAACTCGATGCCTGGTTTCAAGACAAAAACATTTCTCCGGATATCGTTGCTGAAGTTGAAGACAATGCAACTGAGATTGATCTGGCCTTAAGGGGACACGGTCTAGTTGCCGTGATGAAAAGTAGTGTCGATCAGCAGATTAAAGAAAAAAAACTTGTCGAAATTTTCCCGCTTAAAAAAGTCGAAGAAGAAGTTTGGATGATTGTAGGGAAGCGTAAGCTCTTGAATCCAATTGCACTTTTCGCAATGAAAAACTTTACCATTCCGCTTAAATAAATTCCTCTGAACATTACGTTCAATATTACTGAATACATGTTGCTCTCGCTTATTGTTAAGATTTATCCATGGCAAAAATCACAATAGGAGATTTTGTATGCAGATTAAAGTTCACTATCAAGGACTAGATAATACTCCGTGGATGGATCAGTTCATCACTAACCGAGTTTCTAAGTTAAATAGATACTTGAATCCTTCGGCCTCTATCCACATCAGCCTCAAGATGGAGAATCAGCTCTATGTAACCACATTATCGATTCACAATATGAATCATGATTATTCTTATTCTGGTCAAGGGGATAATTTGTATGAATCATTCCAGCTCGCAACTGATAAAGCTGCACGAGTGCTTGGCGAACAAAAAAGAATGTTAAAAGATCGAATCCACCGCAAAACCAATACTTTCCTGAACAGGGCAACTGCTTAGTTCACGGCTTAAAATTTTCCTGCAATGTTTTTAAAGCTCCAATTTCCGAAAGGAAATTGGACTTTAATAATTTCGGAAGAGCGAATGCTTTCTTCACAGCATAGACATTATAAGAAATCACGAGTGTTTTATTCTCTTTCATTGGAATGAAGGATGAAACACTCACTCCTCCCTCTGTATATTTCGAATAATTTGTTTTTTCAGTCAGCATGATTGTTGATGCACCCTGGGCGATTACATCAAGCTTTTTTGCTGCAGTTACAGCACGTGTAACTTTTGAATTCGGAAGAGTACTCACATCATCAGCATCAAAAAATGACTGCATTTTATAAGTGTAGCCACCTTCGCCTGGTACTGTGACTCTGAATGAATCCGTGTTGAGACGTTTTACTTTCTGATCTCCCAAAACGTGAGAGACATATCTGTCCTCGAGCATTTGTTTATCATCGAAGAATCCAACCGGCTTATTAACGATCATTACTGACTTCGTCACGAGCATCATCACGTTACTTTCCTGAACTAATGAAAGTGAATCAAGTTCAAAAATTTCCGGATGAGATAAGGCAAGTTTGTTAGGGGAGAGCACTTCAAAGAAGTAGTGAATATCACCTTTCATGAGTTCTTCAGGTTTTACCTGAAAGTCGACTTTCTTTTGTTCCACTGCCTTGGCATAAATAGGAACAGAAATAAGAAGATTGATGGTGAAAACGAGTATCAACTTATAGAATGAATTAAACATAAACTGTGCCTTTGTTCGATCACACTAATCGGATATTCCACAGTGGAACATGAGTAAAAAAGTATGATTAGGCCAATATGCCGGATGGGTAATCCGATTTTAAGAAAAAAGACTGCACAAGTATCCAAATCCTTTCTAAAGTCTGACGAATTTCGTCAATTAATGAGCGATATGTTCGATTCCATGAAACACTATGGGGGGATTGGCATTGCAGCACCTCAAATTGGTGAGGACTATCAGATCGCAATCATCGAACTCATGGGCTTCAACCGTTACGGCGAAGAGGTAAATCTTCCTTTAACAGTTTTCATTAATCCTGAAATTGAATTCCTGACGACAGAAGAGCAGGGCTTTTGGGAAGGATGTTTATCTGTTCCAGGCCTTCGTGGTTTTGTTGAACGTCCGAAAAAAATCAAAGTGAAATATATTAACGACTCTGGTGAAGAGAAAGAAATCATCGCTGAGGGATTTCTAGCAACTGTACTTCAGCATGAATTAGATCATCTTCAGGGTGTGCTTTACGTTGATCGCGTTCGCGATCCAAAACTTCTTTCTTATCAGGAAGAGTTCGAACAATTTATCCAAGAAAAAACAATCGAATGAGCAATATTTCTATTACACGCAAGATCGCATTTAAAGAGCTGATCAAATTCTCTATGCCTATTATTTTCGGCCAGATCGGTATGATGTTGATCGGTACAGGCGACATGATCATTGCCGGGAAATTTTCCCGCGAGTGCCTGGCTGCTATTGGTCTAGCGATTGCTATCGCAAATCCCATTCAAATTTCACTTCTTGGTTTTCAGATGTCGATTTCCCCACTGCTGGCTCAAAGAAGAGGGAATGGGGAAAACGTCGAAAATTATTTCTGGACGGTGATGCTCTATAGCATCCTGATTTCCACTATCTCTTTTATCCTGACATTCCTCTCTGTTTATATTGTTCCGTATTTTAATTACGGACCTTCACTTACTCCGCTTATCCAGGAATATATTCTCATCACAAGCTTCTCTTCTTTCGGCCTTTGCATGTATCAGGGGATGAAAGAATTTTTCCAGTCGCAGGAGAAAACTCTCGCTGCAAATATTCTGGCACTTGCTGCTGTTGTTGTGAATCTGATCTTTAACTACGCATTTGTATTCGGTGTGTGGGGAATGCCCCAGTTAAAAGAAGCAGGACTTGCATGGGCCAGTCTTGGTGTTCGGATGTTTATGGGTGTCGGACTTTTCCTGATAGCATACAGAAGATGGAAGAGTGCTACTAAAATAGACTGGTCATTCATAAAAGAGATGTCAAAATTGGGTGGACCAATCTCCATGACATTGTTCCTGGAAATCATGGCCTTCTGTTCAGTTACGTTATTTGTAGGTAAGTTTGCAGAGATTCAAACTGCGGCCAACAATCTTGCACTCAACATTGCTTCACTTGCTTTCATGATTCCACTTTCAATTTCTGCAGCAGTTAGCGTGAAAGTAGGGCATGCATATGGAGAGAAGAATCTTCACAACATTAAAATCTTTAGTCAGGTAAGTCTCTTCACGGCTTTTTGCTTTTCAGTTGTCGTTGGAACAATCTTTTATGTCTTCAGTCATCAAGTGATGTCTCTTTATACAACTGACCTTGCTGTTCTTGATTGGGCGAAGAAACTTCTCTTCTGGGTAGCTTGTTTTCAATTATTCGATGGCGCTCAGGTCACTATTTCTGGAATCTTGCGTGGTCTTTCTGTTACGAAAGCTCCATCGTATGCCATCTTCTTCGGGTATTGGATTATCGGAATACCTCTTGGCTATTACCTTGGTTTTTATACAGGACTTGAAGCTCAGGGATTCTGGATTGGTCTTGCGATTTCTTTGGCGATTGTTGCAGTGATGTTGGGATTAATTTTGACGAAAAAATTAAAGGCCCTCGGGATGGAGGGCCTTGGAATTCACTAGTTAAAAAAGTCACCGTTACCAGGAACGATAGTGTGGTTACACTGATTTTTTAAAACGCCACCGAAGATTCCAAACAATGGTTTTAACCACCATTTTTGTGATGAGATCTTGTACGACTTAGGAACAACTACGACTGCAAGTTGTTTCGATGGAACATCTCTTCTCACTGTTTTCACCTGGAACTCACCATTCGCATTCAGGTTAGAGTAACTGTAACCTTCTTCCTGATTTTCATAATGCGTATACGGGTGAACATACCAACGGTTAGTCTTCACATAAAATACTACTTTGAATTTTTCATAGGCTTCAGAAGGAAGACCTGTGATGTGACCTTTGATGTGTTGATTTTTAACAATCTCATCAACCGTTACAACCGTTGCTTTACACTCATTCTTGTACTCAGTGAGAATCGATTTCGTTTCAGCCTTCCATCCTGCCATGGCCACAGATGAGAATAGAACAAGGGCGATAACGCCTAAAGCTTTCATGAGGACTCCTTTTTATATATTTTTATTCTCTCTGGACTCTCTCCTGCATACAATGTGAGGAGAAGTTTGCCTTAGAGGACGACAATGGTTGATCAGATCCTTCAAGAAATGGAGCGCAAGGGTTACGCTTTAGTATCAAATCTCATCTCTTCAGATGAGCTGGTAGCTATGAACCAATTTTTTGAAGATCATCGTGGGGAGTTTACTCCAGCCATGGTGGGAGCATCTGATAAAAAACAAAGAGTAGAGTCCGTGAGAGGTGATTACACCTACTGGATCGATGCACTTGAGCCGGTGAAGCCTTTTGATAAGCTCGTTCAGTTTCTTGAAAAACTAAGAGAAGCTGTTAATCAGAAATTCTTCCTTGGCCTTCAGCAGTTTGAATGTCATCTCGCTTATTATCCTCCCGGAACATTTTATAAAAAGCATCTCGATCGCCATGAATCAAATTCAACCCGATCTTTGTCTTTTGTTTTTTATCTGAATAATGCTTCAGGCGGTGAACTCGTCATCTATAATAAACAAAATGAAATTCTGAAAGTTGTGACTCCCGAAGCTGGGTCGTTTATCTGTTTTATGAGCGATGAATTTCCTCATGAAGTAAAAGCAGCTCAAAATGAAAGAAGAAGTTTCACCGGCTGGATGCACACTAAAATAATTTACTGAGGTCTTATGAGTTGTCCTTTATGTGATCGCGTAGCTAATGCTGAATATCCTTTTCTTGTGCATGAATTCAAAAATAGTTTTCTCTATCTCGGTGAGCATCAGTACTACAAAGGTTACTGTGTCCTCGTGAGTAAAACACATTATCGTGAAATGACCGATATGCCTGAGCCTGCTCGCTCGGAGCTGTTTCAGGAAATGATGAAGGCCCATGCTGTGATACAGAAAGTGTTTAATCCGAAAAAAATGAACATGTGCAGCTTAGGAAATGTCGTCGATCACATCCATTGGCATTTCTTCCCGCGTTATGAAACGGACGCGAACTTCAAAAATCCCCCTTGGCTTCAGATGAAAGAGTTCGATTCCGCGAAAATTGCCCCTAGGGAACGTGAGGAACTCATTGAAATGTTAAAGAAGAATTTCTAGCCCAATTAATAGTAATCATTAGCTGAAATAATATTTGCCAATTAATTGGCGGTCGTAATTCAATCTAAGGGCAAAAACTTTCAACATGGATGTGTTTATGAAGTTTTCAGTTCTTATCATGCTCCTCATCAGCCTGCCAGGATGGGCAAAATGGAGCGTCTCTACATATAACATCAGAAACTTTGATAAAGATCCTGATGCCGGCGCAGTGAATCTCACTGAGCTTGGAAAAATCATTAAAGAGATGAAGTCTGATGTCATGGCCTTCGAAGAAGTCGTGAACACTGTTGCGTTTGATAATCTCATCAAAAAAAATCTTCCAGGATATTTGTACGAAATTTCTAAGTGCGGCGGATTTGGAAAACAAAATCTCGCTGTCGTTTATAATCCAAAAACTTTCCAACTTGTTGGACGCACAGAAGACATGAGTTTTTCTGGTAAACCACAGGGATGCGGATCGCTTCGTCCTGTTCTTCTTGTTACGTTAAAACATCTTGAGACAAGTCAGTCTTATACTTTTGGCGCTGTTCATCTTAAGGCCGGCGGTAACGATCGTGCTTTCAAGCAGAGATGGGAACAATATCTGAAACTTCAGGCACTCTCTAAGACGTACGCAAAATCGAATCTCATTCTCCTCGGTGACTTCAACACTACTGGTTACAATATCAAGGATGAGGACTACAACAAGTTCGAAAGCTTCATCTCAGCTTCAGGTTTGAGAACTATGTCTGAAGAGATCGGTTGCACGAATTACTGGACTGGTACTCTTGGTGGTGAAGAATTCCAATCTTCAGTACTGGATCATGTTGTTGTTCAGGATAAAAACGTATCATCTGTTGAATCAGTTCGTGTCGGTGCACATTGCGCCCGCACAGACTGTCGTCCTGCAACACCTACTGATCTTGGCCTAAGTTTCGAATCAGTTTCTGATCATTGTCCGGTGCAGGTTTCTTTCAAATAATTGCAGCTCTGTTTCTTCATCCACAAATTAAAATATTTTTGATACCCTTGGGAGGTCTAACAAATCTCCCAGGGAAAAATCACCATGAGTTTTTTATCGAATCGAGTAGAAAGATTACAAGAATCTGAAACGCTTGCTATGGCACGTCTTGGAAATGAACTCAAAGAAAAGGGCGTGAATGTAATCAACATGTCTCTTGGTGAACCTGATTTTGCGACACCTGATTTTGTCAAAGTTGCTGCTAAAGAAGCTATCGACAGAAACTTTTCATACTACACTCCGGTTCCTGGATACAAAGATCTTCAGGAAGCTATTTCTAAGAAGTTCATGCGTGATAATGGTCTTAACTACAAGCCTTCTCAAATTGTCGTTTCAACTGGTGCGAAGCAATCGATCATTAACGTTGTGATGGCGACTGTGAATCCTGGTGATGAAGTTATTCTTCCTGCTCCTTACTGGGTAAGTTACTCGGAAATGATTCAGTTAAATGACGGTAAGGTCGTTACACTTGATTCAGACATCAAATCAGATTTCAAGATCACACCTGCTCAACTTGAAAAAGCTATCACTCCAAAAACAAAAATGTTCCTCTTCTCTAATCCAAGTAACCCAACAGGCTCGATGTATAATGAAAAAGAACTTCGCGCTCTTGGTGAAGTCTTCAAGAAAAATCCTCATGTCCTGATTGTTTCGGATGAAATCTATGAGTACATCACTTTCGAAGAGAAGATGTTCTCAATCGGTTCAATCCCTGAGCTTCAGGATCGCACTGTGACTGTAAATGGTCTTTCAAAAGGCTATGCAATGACAGGATGGAGACTTGGTTACATCGGTGCTCCGGAAGCGGTTGCAAAAGCTTGTGTGAAAATTCAGGGGCAGTTTACTTCTGGTGCTAGTTCAATCTCTCAGCGTGCTGCTTTAACTGCAGTGCTCGCTGATCCAAAAGTTGTCATTCCTATGCGCGAAGCTTTCTTAAAGCGTCGTGATCTTCTTATCCGCCTGATGAAAGATGTTCCTCATATTGGTGTGAACAATCCAGGTGGTGCATTCTATCTATTCCCTGAAGTGAGTTATTACTTCGGCAAAAAACACGGTGATACAGTTATTAAGGATGCAAAAGATCTTTGTATGTATCTTCTTAACGTTGGACACGTTGCTCTTACTCCGGGCGGTGCATTCGGTGCTCCAAATTACATCCGTCTAAGTTATGCAACTTCCGAAGAGATCATTACAGAGGCCGTTCATCGTATTAAAAATGCTTTGAGTCAGCTGAAGTAATTGGGCCAGAATTAAGGACACCTTTTTCCTCGGATTAAGTAATGTTTCTCATCCGGTTTAAACCCTCTTAGGAGTTGGAAATGAAACATCTTTTTATCTTAGCACTTATGTCTCTTTCATCTGTGTCGATGGCAGCTGCTGACTGGAAAGTCGTAGCAGAAACGACATCATGTGATGAGAAAATTCAGATCATGGGTAAAGAAGGCGAGAAATATGTATTGGCCGTTCGTGGAGAGGAAAAAACAAAACTCTTCGCCAAAGACGGTTCTGTATTCCATGAAAATACAATGAGACCTACAGAATATACTTCTGATTCATCAGCTGAAATTTCATATCGTTTTCTTCAGCCAGCATACGTAGAAGCGAATCCACCTAAGATCGACGTTGCTTACAACGGTTCTAAAAAACGTTGTAAAATGGATCTCTCGAAGTAATCTTTCTGAATGAAAGATTATCGTTTAGAAAAAGACACATTCGGCGAAATACGAGTTCCTCAGGATAAACTCTGGGGAGCTCAAACCGCCAGATCACTTCATCACTTTTCAATTTCTCATGAAAGAATGGATCAAGAACTGATCCGAGCTCTGGTCATCATTAAAAAAGCCGCGGCCGAAGTTAATGAGCAGATCAAGGCCCTTCCTGTTGAGAAAACTTCCGCCATAAAAAAAGCAGCAGACGAAATTCTTGAAGGGCATCTCTTTGATGAATTTCCTTTATCCGTCTGGCAAACAGGAAGTGGGACTCAGACCAACATGAACGTGAATGAAGTTCTCGCCAATCTTGCATCCGAAAAAATGGGTGGAGTGAGAGGAGAAGAGCGACTCATTCATCCTAATGATGACGTCAATAAATCTCAAAGCTCTAACGATGTCTTTCCAACGGCAATGAGCATTTCTGCCACCATCGTAGTCATGCGCGATCTCATCCCAGCTGTTTCTCTTCTTCGTGATTCATTCCGAAAAAAGTCCGAAGCATTTTGGACGATAACAAAAATCGGAAGAACGCATTTGATGGATGCAACTCCGCTGACACTCGGTCAGGAATTTTCAGGATACGTTTCTCAGCTCGAACACTCTCTTACTCATATTGAACAATCACTTTCTCACTTGCAGGAACTCGCTCTTGGCGGGACAGCAGTAGGTACGGGTCTCAATGCTCCGGCCGGATTCGCTGAGAAAATGGCCGATACAATTTCTCGATACACCGGAGTGAAATTTACATCTGCTCCCAATAAGTTTGAAGCACTTGCTGCAAACGATGCCATTGTTCACGCACATGGTGCTCTCAAAGGTCTGGCCGCGTCTCTCTTTAAAATTGCCAACGATATCCGATGGCTCGCCAGTGGACCCCGCAGCGGCTTAGGTGAAATTGCCATTCCGGAGAATGAACCAGGTTCATCTATCATGCCTGGGAAAGTGAATCCCACTCAGTGTGAATCACTCACGATGTTATGTGTTCAGGTGTTCGGTAACGATGCGGCCATCGGATTTGGTGGGGCATCGGGAAATTTTGAATTAAATGTTTATAAACCGCTTCTCATCCATAACTTTCTTCAAAGTGTGAGACTTCTTTCAGATGGCTGTAAATCTTTTGAAGAGTTCTGTGT
>JBEIQF010000087.1:0-10870 GCA_040376635.1 Halobacteriovoraceae bacterium | reverse complement strand
GCGAGTTTCCAGTCAGGAACAATGGTCTTGATCGTCTTGATCTTATCCTGGGGAGTATCGTGATATTCTTTCGTTTGAGATTCGTCGATGCTTAGGACGCAACCAAGTTCAGATCGTGATGATTTACCGAGGGGAACTTCAACAACCTGACCGCGAGCTAAAACTCCTTCATAAAAATAAAGGAGCCCATTGTTTTTTAGAGGATAGTTAACTGCGATTCTGGCTACATTCATTAAAGAAGGAACTCAGGTCTCACATCAGCTGATTCTCTTCCTTTAAGCGCCTGATCCCAGTTACGGAGACGTTTAATCAGATCATCTTCTTTTTCGATGTAGTGGCGAAGGTTGGTGATTTCAACCTGATAGTGTTGACCGTTAAACGTTTTGATAAGCATGTACCTTGGCATTGAATGAGTACCATTCGCCAGCCAGTAGTCTTTGCAAATGATTTCAAAATCACCTGCTGGTGATTTGTACTTGATTCTTTGAACGTCTCTGTCTTTGTATGAAACAACAGCTTCAAAGCCCCCAGCGTTCACGACCCATGCAACCTGGCCTTCATCTTTTGAAAGCTTCACTTGTTTTGTGTCTACATACATTGGTTCGTTCATGATTTCTTCAGCGCGGTTTCTCGCAGAAGCATCTTCAGGCTTCATTGGATTTACTTCGGTCTTTTTCGCGTTACGGTCTTTGCTGATGGCCACAAGGTAGCGTTTGTAATCAGCAAGTAATTCAACTTTTCCACGATTAATAATTTCGCTATTGAGTTTAACCGGAATACCAAGAGACTTAAGGTAACTCACCATGTGTGAGCCATTATTCAACGTAAGAGAGTGAAGAAGTGCGAAGAATAGGCCCTTCTCAGCAAGCTCAGCACCCGGCTTGATCGTGTAAGCAGTAAAGTTCGGATAGTAAGTTTTATGCTGAAGTGATGCTTCAGTGAATGCGTTGCTGTTATATCTCGTTTGCGCAACTTTCAAGGCGTCACCATTTTTAGTGAAGAAAATTTTAAAATAATCTTCTGCTTTATCATTCAATAGAGCTGTATCTGAAGATCCCGCTTTCTCTCCTGGTTGGACTTTCTTCACAACCAATGTCAGTGACAAGCCATTCGCCGTTACGTCCGGATTAGAACCATGTCTGAATAATGATTCAACTGTCGGAACATAGGCGTGAACTGCAGTGCTGACAAAAAGAAAGAGTGCGAGAACTTTCATCATAATGTGATTCCGTGTTTACCGAGTCTGTTTTTAAACGATGCTAAGAATTTATCACGAATTTCAGGATCCTTGAGAGCAAAATCAATTGTTGCATCTAAATAACCGTGAACGTTACCTGTGTCATATCTCTCACCTTCAAAATGGTAGGCAAAGACATCTCTTTCCTGACAAAGAACGTTGATTGCATCAGTAAGTTGATACTCGTTTCCTGCTCCGCGCGGAATTTTCTCAAGGATCGAAAAGATTTCCGGCGTGAGAATATATCGGCCTGGAGTTGCAAGATTTGTAGGAGCATCTTCTGGCTTCGGTTTTTCAACCATTCCTGTCATGCGGATCGTTTTCTCGTTAACAATGTCACCTTTTACGATTCCGTATTTATTCGTTTCATTCTTCGGAACTTCCATCACTCCAATGACAGGAGCGCCGTTGTTCACCAACGAAACATCCATAAGTTGTTTGATTGCTGGATTTTTATTGATCACAATATCGTCGCCCAACAAAATGGCAAAAGGCTCGTCGCCAATCATATTTTTAGCGCAAAGAACTGCGTGACCTAAACCAAGCTGCTCTTTCTGGCGAACGCTTGTAACGTCAACCATAGACCCAATTTTACGAATGAGCTCAAGCTCTTTCATTTTGTTATTTCTTTCAAGGAATGCTTCGAGTTCCTGGTTGCGATCAAAGTAATCTTCAACAGCGAATTTCCCCGAGGCAGTTACGAAAATTACCTGCTCAATGCCTGCTTCGCACGCTTCCTGAACGATGTAATGGATCATAGGAACATTGATGATCGGAATGATTTCTTTAGCGATCTCTTTCGTGGCCGGTAGGAAGCGAGTGCCTTTGCCTGCGATTGGAATGATAGCTTTTCTGATTTTCATAAATGTCCTTGTTTTAGAGAGAAAAGTTCTCTACATTTTTCTTTATGAAGAAAGTAATTATTTTATCTGTCTTAAGTCTATTGGGCCAGTCAGCCTATGCTCAAATTCGTGAATTTCAGACTACTCGTCTGATGAGCACGGCCGGGGCCGGTGTCGCGAGCATTCTTTCTACCGAAGCTGCTGTACTAAATCCAGCCGCCTCTGCGTTTTTTAATGGGTCAAGTTTTTCTTATCAATCTTACAGAACGTCACTTCAGAATAAAGATGAAGTGCGTGACACAGCACCAGATAAATTCCCGAAAAGTAATCGCTCTCAAGGGCTCTTTATGGCCGACCACAGCGGTCCGGTTAAGGGCGGCGTGGCGTATCTAACTCAAGATGAAAATCATTTTGAAAGAGAGCGCATGGTTGCACATGGTGCAGGTGCAATCGGAAACTCTACTTCAATGGGTTTCAGCTATAACTACATTAAAGATACATATCCAAAATCTTTCAAAGATCATCATAAAATTCATCATCAAGCCTCGATCGGTATTACTCACATCATTGATGAAGATACTATTTTAGGTCTCGTTGTGCTTGATCCGACTCGTACAACTCCAGGTGAAGAGAGAGCGATTGCAGGTTTTCAATATAACCTGGCTGACCGATTCACAATCATTGGCGATGTCGGTACTCAGTATACAAAAAACACTTCCAAAAAATACCTCTGGCGTGGAGCGATTCAACTCAATATCTTCAGCGATTTTTTCCTGAGAGCTGGCCAGTTCTATGACAATATCATTGAACAAAAAGGTACTGGTTGGGGTGCAGGCTGGATGGGTCCGCGTTTTGGAGTGGAATTTGCCCAAAAATATTCTCAACAATTTGAATCAGGTTATCTCTACCAGGACGAAAAACTCGTAGATACTTCTCTTTCGGCGATCTTAAAATTCTAAGTTTGAATTCAGGATTTCCGATAAGTTAACCATGGCCATGAAATCCGGAAAAGAAGCGCGTGAAGAACGCGAGAAGATGCTTATTCTCAAACACAAGTTTGAGAACCGGATTACTATTACCAAAATCGGGAAAGAAGCTCTTGATAATGGTGACTATGCAACCGCCCTTCAGCGATTTGTAGAGTACATGACTGTGATGGGTGACGTGAAAAAGGTTAAGGACTTTTATAGTTTGAGACCAGGTCACTTCGATAATAAACGTGATGTAACTGAGATGCTCATGATCAGCCACGTGTTTTTTGAGATGGCGCGAATCTACGATGCCGTTCCAAAATTTCAGGAAGATTCAAAAAAGTGTCTCGAGCAATTTGTCATTTTCTCTGCAAATCAGCCGTTTCAGGTCGTAAATTCTGAACTTATCCGCAAACATCTTAAAAAGTCTGTTTTCAAACATCCGGAAGAGTTCCGTGCTGCCTATGAACAGATCTATGTTCAGTCTAAAAAGTGTTATGTTGTCACATTTTGTTACGGTACGAATCACGACATAACTAATCAGTATCGTGAATTGAAAAACGTCCTTCTTGATTCACAATTTGGAAGAGAGCTTGTTCGAATTTACTATACTCATTCATCGGTCATCGTTCCTAAATGGGAAAACTCGAGGTTGATGCATGCTTTCGCAGGATTCATCCTTAAACCGATGCTCCTTTTGTTTTCAAAAACGCTTCTTAGACTTATAATCAAATAATGTTAATTCTCTCAAAGCTCATCGTTAAAGAATGGTTTAAGAGCCTCATCGGGGCCGTTACCGTTCTTTTTCTTTTGATCTCAACAGCGGATCTCATTAATGGATTTCTTCAAGGGAAAGATGCCTCTCGCGTTCTACTTGAATATTCACTTAAGATGCCTGACCTCATGGGAAAGATGTTTCCCATCTGTTGCCTAGTTGCAACTCTGTTTTCATTAAACAAACTGAAAGGTCATGCTGAACTTATTTCAATCCTCGCTGCCGGATATTCATATCGAAAAATCTATACGCTGATTGGAACATGTGCGCTTTCAGTGGTTGCACTTCAGTTCTTAAATCTTGGATTCATCGAACCATTTGCCAACAAGATCAAGCGCCAGGAAATTCAGAAAAGTCGAAAGTCTGAAGGCCGATACCTCACGCGAAGTTCAGCAGAAGGTGGAAAGTTCTGGTATAAAACGAAAGAATATTTTGCTTCATTTACCTATTTTGATCGTAAGACCAATTCATTGCAGGATTTTGAAATCTATTTTTTCTCTCCCGAACACAAGAGCGAAAAGATCATTCGTGCAAAGAGAGCGACCTTTGTTGAAAAAGGGAGATGGAAAATTACTGAGGCTACAGAGTTATCAAGTCTCAATACCCAAACATTTCCCATGCAAGATGGAAAAGCTGAACTTGAACTCGTTCTCGGCGAAGAGCCAGATGACTTTGGTGAATTCGAAGCAGATCTCACAACTCTCAATTTCATCAAGCTTCGTCAGTTCGTTAACCGCTTATCAAAGACCGGTATTAATATCGGTGAGTACGAAATCCTGCTCCTGAATAAGATTTTTCTGAGCCTGATTTGTCTGGTTTTTGCACTCATGCCAGTCTCAACCATCTTCAATCCCAATCGAAGATCGGACTCATTTGGTAAGAATGTCGTTCAAACTTTGTTGGTTACTGTCGCATTTTGGGTGCTTTACAGCTCTTCGGTCGCCTTCGGAAATTCGGGCTCTATTCCACCCGTCCTTGCCACAGGAATTGTGCCCTTTTTATTCTTCCTTTTTGTCCTCTGGACCTACTACAAAAATCGAAAACTCTCAGCTTAACTAGCACTCGTCGACCTCCCTTCTCTGTGCTATAAAAAGCCCCATGAACTTAGAAAATTACAAACTAAAAGGGACTGAGCTCCCTATCGTTACCTATCCGGATCCTGTCCTCTCAACGAAGGCCACTCCGGTGACGGAATTTACACCTGATCTCGAGAAGTTAGTCGAAGACATGCTCTTCACTATGTATCACGCTCCAGGAATTGGACTCGCTGCACCTCAAGTTGGCGTGGGCAAGAGACTCTTTGTGCTGGATGTCGATTACGATCGTGAGACAGTCACAAACTCGGCCGGCAAAGAAGAAGTCCGTATGTCGAACTTCAATCCACTCGTTTTGATCAATCCGGTGATCACGGGAACTTCAGGCACGACAACTTATGAAGAAGGCTGCCTTTCTGTTCCAGGTGTTTATGAAGAAGTAAAACGCCACAAAACAATTCATGTGAAATATCAGAACTTAAAAGGCGAAACTCTCGAACTTGAAGCTGATGATATGCTTGCCATTTGTATTCAGCATGAAAATGATCACCTTGATGGAATCGTTTTCATCGAGAGACTTTCAAACCTCAAAAAGAATTTCTATAAAAAGAAAATGCAGAAAGAGAAAGTGAGATGAAGAAGTTTCGTGTCGCATTTTGTGGAACACCTGATTTCTCAGTCCCTACACTGGACCTACTCGCTAATCATCCGCATATTGATCTTGTGAAAGTCATTTCTATGCCAGATCGTCCTGCGGGAAGAGGCATGGATCTCAAATCACCTGAAGTGATCGAATACGCCAAAGCTAAAAAAATTCCATTCTTTCAGACAGAAAATATCAATAAAGATCCAGAGATGATGAAAGAACTCAAATCTCTTGATCTGGATTTTGTAGTTGTTCTCGCCTTCGCTCAATTCCTTGGTTCAGATATGCTGAACATGGGTAAGCTTGGATGCTTCAACATTCATACGTCTGTTCTTCCGAAGTATCGCGGAGCTGCTCCCATTCAATACGCACTCATGCATGGAGATACTGAAACAGGTGTCTCTATCCAGAAGATGGTGAAGAAGATGGATGCGGGAGATCTCGTTCATTTTCACACGGTAGCGATTGCTCCAACTGAAAACGGCGGCCAGCTTTATACGCGTCTTAAATTTCAGGCAGCGTTAGCAATGAATGACCTCATCGTGAAGCTTCTTGATAACAAAGTTACGTTCACTCCACAGGATGAATCAAAAGTTTCTTTTGCGCCTACTTTGAAAAAAGAAGATGGCCTTCTTAAGTTCAAAGAAAAAACGGTTGCAGAAATTATCAATCTCAATCGTGCACTTGATCCCTGGCCAGGCACTTATTGTTTTCTAAACGGAAAACGCCTCAAGGTTTTGCACATTGAAAAATATCACGCAAAACTTTCTCCGGGAAAATCTCAAAACGATATGGGATCTCTGGTAGTAGGATGCGCTGACGGATCAGTAAGGCTTTCAGAAGTTCAACTTGAAGGAAAGAAAGCTTGCTCAGATCGTGAATTACTTAATGGAATTAAAACTGAAATTATCCTCTCGGATGCATAAGGAATTTTATGTCTGTGATTATTTCACCAAGTCTTCTCTCGGTTGATTTTCTTGAATTGAAATCAGAACTTGAAAAGCTGAACCAGATCGATGATCTCTGGCTTCACCTGGATATCATGGATGGCCACTTCGTTCCTAATCTCACATTCGGTGAGCCTGTGCTGAATAAAGTTAAAACTGTTTCAAAGCATAAGCTTGATGCTCACTTCATGGTGACCGATCCTGATGCATACGCAGATTCATTTAAAAATGTTGGTCTTCACAATTTTACTTTCCACTGGGAAGCAGTGGTTCACCACGATCGCTTGATCGATAAATTAAAATCAATGTACCCTTCAGTTGGGATTTCCCTGAATCCTTCAACTCCGCTTTCAGTTGTTTCGAAGTATCTGCTTGGTAAGGTTGATCTCGTATTACTTATGAGTGTGAACCCAGGATTTGGCGGTCAGAAGTTCATTCCAGAGATCATTGATAAAGTGATTGAGCTAGATAAGATTCGCCACGAAAACAATTTCAAATTCCAGATTCAGGTCGATGGCGGGATTACAGACCAAAACGCGGGCTACCTCATTCAAGCAGGTGCAAACAATCTTGTAGCTGGTTCTTATATCTTCTCTGCTCCTAATAAAGATTATCAAAGTCGTATTAATAAAATTCGTTAAGGTTTATCATGTTGGATTTTTCAAAAGCTAAAGTATTCAAACTTACGGGAACTAATCTCACTCTCGAAGATCTTGCTTTCATCGCCAAGGCTAAACCTGGCCAGGTGAAGCTAGAGATCGAAGAGTCATCACTTGTTAAAATGAAAAAATCACGTCAGGTGGTTTTGGATATCGTAAAAAAAGGGAAACCTGTTTACGGTATCAATACTGGATTCGGCGCACTTGCTTCAAAACAAATTGCTGTTGAAGACCTTGAGCAGCTTCAGTACAACCTGATCCGCTCTCACTGTACAGGTGTTGGCCGTCCATTCTCTCGTGAAGTAACAAGAGCGATCATGCTTTCACGTGCGAATTGTCTTATTCAGGGCTTCTCAGGTGTAACACCAGAAACAATTATTCTTCTCTTAGACTTCATCAACTATGGCATCAATCCAGTCATCCCTGAGAAGGGATCAGTTGGCGCTTCAGGTGACCTTGCTCCTCTTTCGCACATTGCTCTCGCACTCATCGGCGAAGGTGAAGTTGAATACGAAGGTAAAATTTGCAGATCAGATTTTGCGATTCATCAGGTCGGTAAGGAAGTTGCTAAACTTGGCCCGAAAGATGGACTAGCACTCATTAACGGAACTTCCGTTATGCTTGCTCTTGGTACTCTTGCTTTAATTGAAGCGAAAAAAATTGTTAAGCAAGCAGACATCATTGCGTGCCTAACTCTGGATGCAGTTCGCGGAACAGCATCTGCGTTTGACGAAAGAATTTCTATGCTTAAACCTCAGCCGGGTCAGGTTGATGTTTCAAGAAACCTTCTGAAAATCATCAAAGGTTCTGAGATCGTTGTTTCACATAAAGACGACGGTAAAGTTCAGGATCCATATTCACTTCGTTGTATCCCTCAAGTTCACGGAGCATGCAGACAGACTCTTCGCCATGCCGAAGAAGTTCTGAACATTGAACTTAATTCAGTTACAGATAACCCTCTAGTTTTCGTTGATACTGGTGACGTGATCTCTGGTGGTAACTTCCACGGTGAAGCTCTTGCTCTCATGATGGATTACCTTGCAATGGGATTATCAGAAATCTGTAACATTGCTGAGAGACGTGTCGAGAAGATGATGAACCCTCACTTCTCTGACCTTCCTGCGTTCTTAACTAAGAACTCCGGTCTTAACTCTGGACTCATGATCGCTCACGTAACGATGGCCGCTCTTGCTTCAGAAAATAAATATCTTTGTCACCCGGCTTCAGTAGACTCAATTCCAACTTCAACGGACAAAGAAGATCACGTGTCGATGGGTGTAACTTCTGGAAGAAAGCTTCTTGAAGTTGTTTCTAACGTTCAACACGGTCTTGCGATTGAACTTCTTTGTAACACACAAGGTTTAGAGTTCCTTCGTCCGATGAAAACAGCTGCCGGGTTAGAAAAAGTTGTGACACTTGTTAGAAAACATGTGGCACCGATTGAAGATGACCGCGTTTTCCATAAAGATATAGAGAATCTAACGAAACTAATTCAGACCGACGAAATTATCCGCGAAGTTGAATCTGTAACTGGTCCACTCGCGTAAGGAGTTTGTATGACGAATATTCCTCTTCCACCAACAGGTGATAAATTAACGTGTAAAGGTTGGCACCAGGAAGCTGCTCTTCGCTGCCTCCTGAATAACCTTCACCCTGATGTAGCTGAAGACAGAGATAACCTCATTGTTTACGGTGGTAACGGTAAAGCAGCTAGAAATCCTAAAGCTCTCAATGATCTTATCAACGCTCTGAAAAATCTTGAAAATAATGAAACACTCATCGTTCAGTCTGGTAAGCCAGTTGCAGTTTTCCCAAGTAATCCTCAGGGTCCAAGAGTTCTTATTGCTAACTCAAACCTTGTTCCTAAATGGGCAACATGGGATCACTTCAACAAACTAAATGACGAAGGTCTGATGATGTATGGCCAGATGACTGCTGGTTCATGGATCTACATCGGTTCACAAGGTATTCTCCAGGGTACATATGAAACATTCATGGCAGCTGCGAGAAAGCACTGGGGTGAACAATCGACACTAAAAGGTAAGCTCGTACTTACTGGTGGTATCGGTGGTATGGGTGGTGCTCAGCCACTGGCAGTGAAAATGGCCGATGGTGTTTGTCTTTGTTGTGATGTTGATCCAACAAGAATTGAAAAAAGACTTAAATCAAAATATCTCGATGTTCTCGCTTCTTCATTTGAAGAAGGACTAGAACTTGCCCTTAAAGCTAAGAAGAATGGCGAAGCCATTTCAATTGGTGTGGTTGGGAACGCTGTCGATTTCTTCGAATTCGTTCTTGATAAAGGTGTAGTGCCTGATCTTGTAACTGACCAGACATCTGCTCACGATCCTCTTAACGGTTATGTTCCAGGAGGCATGTCACTTGCTGAAGCAAATGAACTTCGTAAGTCTGATCCTCAAAAATACACGAACTATGCTTATGAAACGATGGGTGCTCACGTTCGTGTCATGATTGCCTTCAAAAAGAAAGGTGCTCACGTATTCGACTACGGAAACAACCTTCGCGCTGGTGCTGAGAAAGTCGGCGTGAAAGACGCATTCTCATTCCCAGGCTTCGTTCCGGCCTACATCCGTCCACTCTTCTGTGAAGGCTCAGGTCCGTTCCGTTGGGTAGCTCTTTCAGGTGATCCTGAAGATATCCGCGTAACAGATGAAGCGCTTAAAAAACTATTCCCGGAAAATACATCAATGATCAACTGGCTTGATAAAGCTGGTAAAATGATTCAGTTCCAGGGTCTTCCTGCTCGTATCTGCTGGCTTAAATATGGCGACCGTGAAAAAGCGGCCCTTCTCTTCAACCAGCTAGTTCGTGAGAAAAAAGTAAAAGCACCAATCGTCATTGGTCGTGACCACCTTGATTGCGGATCTGTCGCTTCACCTAACCGTGAAACAGAAGCAATGAAAGATGGCTCTGATGCAATTTCGGACTGGCCTCTTCTTAATGCCATGATCAACATCAACAATGGTGCGAGCTGGATTTCTCTTCACCACGGCGGTGGTGTTGGTATGGGCTTCTCTCAGCACTCAGGTATGGTTATCGTTTGTGACGGTACTCCGGAAATGGACGAGAGACTTTCACGTGTTCTGAATTCCGACTCAGGCATGGGAATTGTTCGTCACGCTGATGCTGGTTATGACATCGCACTTGATATTGCGAAGAAACCAACAACAAAAATTAAATTTCCATCACTATGATTAAGGCATTCACCGACCTGAATGAAATTGTGACATTGAAGAGCGCCCATAAAAAAGATGGGCGCAGACTTTTGCCCGAGGATCTTTCGATCATTAAAAACGGTGCCATTGTCTTCGATGAAACAAAAATCATCTGGGTTGGTGAGAATGCTAAATTTCCAGAACAATACCGAAACCTCGCGCGCTCTTTAGCTGGCCATGTTCTCACTCCAGCAATCGTGGACTCTCACACGCACATAGTATTCGGTGGAGATCGTGCGCAGGAATACGCAGACCGCTTGAATGGTACTTCTTACGAAGAAATCGCCAAACGAGGCGGTGGTATTCTTTTTACGATGAAATGTACAAACGAAGCTTCCCTCGATGATCTTTTCAAGTCAGCTTGCGAGCGCATTGAAAGACTTCACTCGTATGGAGTCGGCGCGATTTAAATAAAGTCCGGATATGGTCTTAATTTCGAGCGGGAATACTACGTTTCGATGTTGATTGATAAACTTAAAAAGAAATACGAACACAAAATTAAGATCTTCAATACATATCTTGC
>JBEIQF010000399.1:0-2967 GCA_040376635.1 Halobacteriovoraceae bacterium | reverse complement strand
CTTACAGAATGGACACTGGAAGTCTGAGAACACTGTGATTCTGATCGGAGCATCAGAGAATTTTTCAGTTGCTTTGTGGTTATCGTATGGAGAATCCATGTCAGGATCACCGTTATCAGCAAGTGTGTTGTACTGCTGAACGATAGATGCATTAAGCTTCAGGTTCACATCTTCTTTTTCTTTTGTCGTCGAGTAGAAAATCCCTGCGCCGATGAGAAGAAGAACGCCCCACATCCCGGCCACTTTATAATCCGGCACCCATGAATCGATTCCTTTTTTCCAGAGAAGGAAGAAAGCGACACCTGAGAGAGCGTAGTAAAGCGTACAGAATGGACAAAGGCTTCCAAGAGCACCGATTGAGAATACAAAGAGAGCAACGCAACCAATGAAGTTGTATTTAGAAACAGCACTTGCTGTTTTCTCAAGAGCTTCACTCGGCATCAAGCTTGCGAAAAGGAAAAGTAGACCAACAATGATTCCGAAGAATGAAATCGGAACACCTGCGATGTTTGATAACTTAGAGTAAGTTGCAGCATCACAGTTGAAGAAGTTAGAGATATTACAAATCGTCGAAGCACCACCAAGCTTAATCGGGTAGAGCACTTCGTAGAAGTGAGAAGTTAAATAAATGCTTACGCCAATCATGGCAGCTGCATTCAAAATGAAAAGAAAATTTAAGCCACTCATACCATTTAAGGTAAGGCTTTTCTTTTGTTCCATGTCTTTATCCTTTTATATAGATATTCCAGTTACGTTCAGTTGTTTTATCTCGTCTATGAGAATGAAATTTTAAATTACAGCATGTGCAGACCGGCGCAATCTGAATCAGAAGCCCGGGGAATGTGTTACGAAGTCTTCTCTTCGCTTCTTCCTGCAAATTGAAATAGTTTTTATCGCCTCTTTTTTCAAAGAAAGGTGAATCAGGAAAATGTGTCTTAAAATCAGCAGACACTTCAAAACAACAATCGTGAATTGAAGGACCGATAAAAACTCGCTGAGGCTTGATGATGCTGAGTTCAGGTCTCTCTAAAATGCCATGAGCAAGTCCACGCCAACCGGCATGAACGAACACGACACCTTTTTCGCCTTCAATCACAATCGGTAAGCAGTCAGCAGTCTTGATCGCGAGAGGTTTATCAAAATCTTCCCACGACGAAATCAAACCATCAGCTTCACACGGCAGAGTTTCTTCCGAAACAATATCTGTTCCGTGAACTTGCTTGGCATGGACGAGTAATGTCTCTGGTTTTTGTGTCCAGGTTTCAAACCGTCCGCGGTTTAAACTTTCTGAAAAAGCTATGTGTGACATGGGAGTATTGTAACTCTTATTTTAGCTCTGAGAAAGCCTGTAATGCGGCCTGGAATATCTCAGGCGGTGGAGCTGTGAAATGGAGCTTTTCTTTCGTGATAGGGTGAACGAAACCGAGCTCTTTTGCGTGGAGCAATTGATAAGGATAGTCGATCAAACGCTGACGAACAGATTCAGGAGCGCGTTTTAAGTGAGAATCACTTCCGCCGTAAATAGGATCACATAAAACCGGCGTATGAAGCATCTGAGACATATGAACGCGGATCTGGTGCGTACGACCTGTCATCAAACGAAGTTCCATCAGAGCGGCCCCGTTAAATTGCTTAAGTGTTTTATAGTGAGTCACAGCTTTCTTGCCGTTTTTCACGTCGGCCGCCATCTTTTGACGATGAGTCGGGTGACGTCCAATCGTTGTCGTAATTGTTCCCGAGTGAACAGGAGGCTTTCCGCCAACAATCGCCTCATATTTTCTTTCGATATCGTGAACGGAGAAGAGAGAAACCAATCCTTCGTGAGTGGACTGATCTTTTGCCACAACCATCACGCCCGAAGTTCCCATATCCAGACGGTGAACAATGCCTGGACGTTTTTCAGCGCCAATGCCTTTCAGAGAATCACCACAATGATACAGAATCGCATTCACGAGTGTGCCGGTGTAATGTCCTGGAGCAGGGTGAACTACGAGCCCAGCTGGCTTATTGATGATGATCAAATGCTCATCTTCAAAAAGAATATCGAGTGGGATATTTTCAGCGATGAGATCAGTCGTCACCGGCGGCGGAACTTCGATTTCAATCACAGTTCCCACTGCTGGCATTTTATTCACAGACAATTTCACTGATTCTGAGGAAATTTCCTCATCATCAAACAAACGTCTGATCGTTGAACGGGAAAATTGTGGGAGTTTTTTCGCTAAAAAGACATCAAGACGTGAGTATTCTTCTCTGTCTTCGGCCGTAACAGTAATGGTGTAATTCTCTGATTCGATATTCTCGGTTTCAGGAACCATTACTTGGACGTTTTAAGTTTCTTGAAGTGGATAAGGTAGCTTGAAGCTACGCGATCAGGATCAAGTTTAAGAACTTTAGCATATTGATAAACGTAACCACGGACGTAAACGTCAGCTGGAAGTTTAGCGACATCTTCGTTTTCAATAGCAGTGATGTGAGTCTTAGAGATTCTTGTCATCTCGGCCATTCTTTCAATCGTCACGTTTTTGTATTCACGAACAGATTTTAAGAAAATTCCAGAGTAGTCATTACAATCACGAATTTTACCTTCCATTTCCGGAGACTCTTCGTACTCAAGACCGAATTTCTTCTGAGCAGTAAGTTTTGAAACTTTTGCTTCAATTAGGTTAGATCCGAAGTTTTCATACTGAATCTCATCCTTAGGACGGTCTTCAATTGAGTGAACTGTATGGATCTTTTCAACTTTTCTATTGGTATTGATACCAGATTGGTTGAATCCACGAAGGCGATCGTATTCACGACGTTTTTCAGGGAAACCAAGAACAGAATAAGCTTCTTCGATTTGACCGAGGATTGAATCACACTCATCTTTTGTCATGAGTGAATACAGAGCAACTGAATCGCCTGAATAAGCGTTACGTGATCTGATATAGGCATTTTCAATTTGTTGAGGATTAGCGTTAGGTT